>CAISUK010000386.1 GCA_903888645.1 uncultured Pseudomonadota bacterium
CCGACATTGCTTCGTGCCACCGGACAATGCTGCAGATGAGACTCCAGCACCTCATTGAACTGGGTATTGAATCTCGGATCATCGTAGTCAAAATCACGGTATATGTCCCGGCCAAACTCCTTTTTCAGCGCATCTGCTGAAGGAGCTCCTTCCTCTACCATCACCTCTATTTTTCTCTGAGTCATCTTCCCGTCTCCTTCATCGGTTTGGTTTAAAATCAGCCGCAAAACAAACAATCAGTTGTTTTTTTCGGATCTTACTTCATAGATATAACGCGTGTCAAGAATAAACATTACCCACAGGGGTATGGGTGAATTAATCGGCCCGGATGAATGCTAATCATGCCGAAGAAATACTGTGTCTGTGATGTGGCAAAGAGGCCAAAGTGCCCGTGAAGACCGTTTAGGCAAAGTTGCGTTGTGCCGAAGTGTGCGCGTGCTCCTGAGTGGCCTCATCGACAATGTTGAATTGTCTCGGAGGTTATCGGAGCTGGGTCGATATTCCTTTTAAGACGATGAGCAAGACCACATACCCGATGTGGCGCCAACTTTCTAACGGAATGATGGAGATCGCCATCAATACTTCGGGTTCAAGGAACGGCAGCAGGCGCCGATAAAAGAATCCTTGGAAGAGCGCTGTGATCTTGACTGACTGAGGCGGCCGGTCTGCGAGTCATCGACCGCCTGGACAACCGCCCCCGTCAAAGACGTGCCCGCGATACGGAAGATCCCTTGAATGCGAATCACCTCGCTCTGGCGACTCACTCCGAGTTAGAACGGTTTATCGACATAGTTCATCCTTCAAACGGCTTCGTTCCGATTCATTAATGAACTTGTTGAGGACTAGGTATTCACATGCGCTAGCCCCTTTACCGTCGCTATCCTTTTTCGAAGCGCCGTGCCCAAGAAGCAACTGAACCAGTGCTTCACCCGCTGAGCCAGCGGCATACATGAGCGCGGTACGAGCCGAAACTTTTGCATCTTCTTCGTCAACGCCGCCTGCACCTTCCAGGTGTCGGGCGATAGTCGCCAACCGCACGTTGGCTCCCGCCTTGAGCAACATCTCTGCCGTCGTGAACTGATTCATCTCGGCAGCACTCATCAACGGAGTCTTGTGCCAGTCGTTGAGTCCATTGGGATCAAAGCCTGCGTCGAGTAGTTGGCTTAGCGTTGCAGCATCACGTACCGCCGCCATGAGTGCGGTATCCCCGCCGGGGCCTCGCCCGCGTGTTTCCGTGGGCAATGTGAGGGATTGCTTGAGAAATTCCTCCACCAAATTCGCGGGTGCCCGATTAAGTACCACGCCATGGAGATCGCCAAAGCGGCGCCCATTTTCCAGTTCTCCCAGTACAGGGATCACACCGTAGCGAGGGACATAGGCAGCTTCAATCTCTCGGGGTGACACGGGAAGCTCCTGCTGCCCCAGATTTTCGGAAGCGCTCTGGAAAATGGCCATGATCACCAGATCGGCCGCCGCGGTGGCTTCCTGTCGTTTCAGCCCCTGTGTTTCCTGATAGGTGCGGACGAGATCATCGTACGCAGGGCCCATCATCGGCAAAAGTCGGCGATAGAGTAGCTTGCTTTGTACGTTGCGCTCTGACCAGGCAAAGACACGCTCCAAGGCCTGATCATGGTGAAAGCGGGATTTAGTTTTGCGACCAAAACGAGCGTGCTCTTCAATGGCCACGAGGGGCATATTGAACAGCGTCCATAAAGACTCCTGGCGGAGCAATTCCTCATCGCGACGTTCGTCTGGCGCTAGAGCCTCGGGGCTCGAACCGGCCATGGTATTCAGCATATCGGTCAGCGCCTTGAATGAAGGCAGTTTGTCGAAGGCGCCTCTGGATGGTGGCGTGAGATAGGTCCGGTAAAGACACTTCGGTTGCAGGGTAGGACCCGCGCCGATTTCGTACAGACCTGCGTGTGGGTATTCCCCTCGTGCGGCTGCCGCGTAATAGCCCCAAGTTTCGCTGACCAGGGCTAATTCCCTGCCTTCGGTCTGAAAAACATCGATGGCGCCGTAGTCGGAGGTTTGGGAGGAAATATTGCTGAAGCTGCCTCCACTGTTGGGAAGTGTTCTGATCCATTCCGGAAGCGATTGGTCATGAAGCAGGATGCGTCCGTCTGCCTCGATGCCCTTGGCGCGAATCTGGAAGCCTGCATACGGGCCGGCATCATAAAGAAGCACCTCCAGTCTACGGTTACCCTGAACGTATGTGGCGCTACCATGGCTCCCCGCAAGTTCAACAAAACCCTTCATAAGTGCTGGATTAACTTCGCCTTGAGTCGCAATAGCCTCGTTGAAGAGAGACTCGAATCGACTACATAGAGCCGGATCCCGATTGTCGGAAAGCCTGAACTCAACATAGGCTGCAAGTGCGTGAGCGCCGGATTTCACGGGCATCGGCAACGGAGTCCGAGTCGCTGCGAGTTCAGCAATACGTTTGCGGTATAGGGCGCTAAGGCAGTCTATCGATTCGGCGGAGGCGGCTCTGCCTCGTTCCATCGGTACCTGACATTGGGCGATTCGATTCAACAGCCAGCGCCGCTGGTCGTGCATCAAATAGAGTCGCCCGAGTACGTCCAGAGAACGGTATTCCCGATGGAGTCCATCTGCCATCTCCCGATCAAGGGTGGCGAGCTCGTCGCTTTGACAAATTGTTTCCTGAAGCCCAGATTGAGGATCAAGACAGGAGAAGCTCGCTGCATTGCGGATCTGCGTTGCGGGTGGCGACACGACAGGAGGTCTGACGGGCGAACTGGTACAGCCAACCAGACAAAGAAGTAAAAAGCCCGACACGATTCGTGTTGTGGGTTGAACGGTATTCATCTCACACCTCCTGAAATGGAACTGCCATCGATACGGAAATTGGCGCTCCCGTAGATCACATATTGTTCTGCGCCCAAGTCGGGCGGCGGGGTGAATGGTCCGGCCTTGAGCAAGGCGGCTTCAGCCGCAGCATCGAGGACTGGGTCGTCACAGGATTCGATATGGTGGGAAATCATTCGTCCCGAGCGGTCGACGACGATTTCATAGGGGATCGTGCACTGCCGACGAAGGGTGCGCGGGTCACCTTTGAAGTTCTTGGGAAGCTTGTATATTGCATCAGGCGGGTATTCGATTTTGGCCACAATCCTTGATTTAACGTCATCTGCATAACCGTTGGGAACACGGCGAGGTCCCGGACTGTTTGTGGTTGACGTCGCAGGAATGATCCACTCATCATCATGGCTGGAATAGGTAGGAGGAGGAGGCTTGGGCGTCGAAGAAATAATTTCCTGGGGCATCTGGGGGACGGGTATTCGTACCACCGGCTTTGCCGGAGCGACGGGAGGGGAGGGCGGAGGCGGTGCCGGCTGAGGTGGTGCGGGCGGACGCTGAAGCCGTACCACTTCGATGGCAATTCCCTGATGTTTCTGTTCTGGCGAAATCGTGGTCGCCGTAATCAGCCAAGCTACCAATGCCGCATGCACTATTAGCGACAGCGCGACTGCGCCACGCCTTATCCAAGGCAGAAGGGCCAGAGCGTCTTGAGTCACGGGATTTACTTCTCTTCGGCAACCAGACCGATCTTTGTATAGCCACCGGCCTGAAGTGCCGCCATGACCGTCATCATCAAGCCGTATTCGGCACGCTGGTCACCCCGGATGAACAATCGTGTTTCACGGTTTCCACCGGTTTGAACTTCCAGGGCCGCGATCAGGTCTTTCAGGTTTACAGGAGACTCCTGCAAATAGATACTGCCCGTTTTCTGGACGGTGATGTACACCGGGTCGCTGGGTACATTCGACGCGGAAGCCGCATTCGACGGCAGATCAATGGGTACATCAACGGTAGCCAGAGGCGCAGCAACCATGAAGATGATGAGCAGAACCAAAATGACATCGACAAATGGGGTGACATTCATCTCCGCATTCTGTTGGTAGCTGTGTCGCCTCACCTGAGGCCCGAGTCCGTTCAGATGAATGGTCATAGGGTACCTGCTGCATCGAGACGCCTGGAAACCACGGTGATGAGTTCCGCAGAGAAATTATCCAGGGAACTGACAAAACCGTTGATGTCGCGAACGAACTTGTTGTAGATGATGACTGCTGGAATGGCCGCAAACAGACCAATCGCGGTGGCGAGCAGGGCTTCTGCGATGCCGGGTGCGACGACGGACAGGTTGGTAGAGCGGGTGACGGCAATATGGGCAAAGCTGTTAAGGATGCCCCACACGGTGCCAAACAGCCCGGTAAAGGGCGAAGTCGATCCGATAGTTGCCAGCACGCCCATCAGGGTGCCAAATCTTGCAAGTTCCTGATCCTGGATGACGCCGGCCTGCAACGCCAGTCGCTGCAGAAGGCGATCAAAGTTGTGCGGTGAGGCAGTGGTATGGGATTTTTTGAAAAGTTCGAATTCTTCCCGCGCGACTTGCCACATGCGCCCCATCGGACTGGCGCTGTCGGTGGGTGGAAGTTCATTACCTTGGGCGTAGCGGCGGAATTCGACAAGGAATCGGGCATTGGCGCGACGGGCATTGGCAAAGACCAGGGTCTTTTCGATCAGGATGGCCCAGGTGATCAGGGACGAAAGTGCCAGCACCGTGATGACGATCTTGACGACGATGTGGGACTGCATGAACATTTCGCGTACGCCAAATTCCATTCCTGCCAGCGGTATGGGATTGATGGCGGCGCTCTGGACAAGATCCGGCGCTGCCAGGACCAAGCCGGGAATGGCGGCAATCAAGCCGATCAGTGCCGCCAGCCGCTTGGAAAGGCGACAGCCTGTGCGAGCGTGATCTGAAATCCTGAAATCACTCATCTTGTTCTCCTTGAATCTCTGTTGTTTTCGATACTGATGCGTGGCGAGAATTGCCCGGGGTGAGAGCGGGTCAAGGGTATAACGGAGTGGCCGGCCCAGCCTTGCTTGGCACTTAATCCGACATTACCGCATCCGACTTTCGGCTTTTTGCACCCCAATAAAAGGCCTCATGAACTTTGCCTTGCGGAATCCGTGGGCATGAAAATTTATTGCCTATATCGATGTATAGCCACCATCGACGAGAATCGTCGAGCCGGTGATGAATGAAGATTCATCGCTGGCCAAGAACAAGGCCAGATTTGCGACTTCCGAGGCCTCTGCCATGCGACCCATGGGCGTTGCCTGACCGACCACCTTGAGGGCAAGTTGATCTATGCCATCCGTCATACCGGTCTTGATTGCGCCAGGAAGAATGGCATTGACCCTGATGCCTTGCGCTGCGTATTCGACGGCCGCCACTTTGGTCATCATGCACACCGCAGCTTTTGCAGCGCAGTAAGCTATTTCCTTTTTGAAGGCGACGACCGCAGCCATAGACGAAGTGCTAATGATGGAGCCTCCGCCATACTTGAGCATGATTGGAATGGCATAGCGGATGCCGAGAAAGCCAGATCGTCCATTGACTGCCCAGACTTCGTCAAAGTCTTCTTCGGAGTATTCGCCCGAACGGCGCATTCGACCAAGGATAGATGCATTGTTGTAAAGAATATCCAGCCGTCCGAAGGCGGAAACCGCCTTTTCGAGCATAGCCTGAACTTCTTTTCCTTCTGACACATCCGCATGAAAGGGAATGCAATTGGGGCCCAGCCGCGTTGCAACCTCCGCCTGCTTTCCGGAGATATCTACCGCAACAATCTTGGCACCTTCGCGACAGAACAGTGTTGCCGTCGCTGCCCCGATACCAGATCCGGCCCCGGTAATAACTGCAACTTTCCCTTCCAGTCTGCCGGCCATTTGTTCTTCTGATGAGATTGTTTGGCATCCCCGAAGTGTGGATGCTAGAGGGCAGAAAGGGCGTCCCCGAAGGCAATTGCCTTAGCTTTCTCTCCAGAAGGCTAAGGGCAAGTTCATGAAAGACCGAGCGTTTCTGATTTATAGGGAGGTGTATCCGCCGTCGATCAGAATGGATGAACCCGTGATGAAAGATGATTCGTCACAGGCAAGGAAGAGACCGAGGTTGGCCACTTCGATGGGGTCCGCCATACGGTTCATCGGTACAGCCTTTTTAACCCCTTCGATATACTCAGCGGGCATGTGTGCGGTGATGCCGGTAACCACGGGGCCCGGGCAAATGATGTTGGCCCGAATGCCCTTGGCGGCGTATTCAACGGCAACCACCTTGGTCATCATGGTGATGGCACCCTTCGAAGCGCAATATGCTGGCATGGTGGGAAATGCGACGACCGATGCCATTGACGACGTATTGACAATTGAACCACCGCCATTTTTTAGCATCAGCGGAATTGCATAACGCATGCCGAGGAAAACCGAGCGGCCATTGATGGCCCACACCCGGTCAAATTCTTCTTCCGGGTACTCGCCTGTCGGTACCATTTCGCCATCGATGGCAGCATTGTTGACCAGAACGTCAATCTTACCGAATGCCGTCATTGCTGCATTCAACATGGCCTGAACGTCAGAGCTCTTGGAAACATCGGCTTGAAAAGGGAGGCAGTTGCTGCCGATTTTCTTGGCAACATCATCCTGGCGCCCGGAAATGTCCGCCGCAACGACTTTTGCCCCTTCACGGCAAAACAGTTCGGCCATGGAAGCGCCAATTCCGGATCCTGCGCCTGTAATAACTGCTACTTTACCTTCCAGTCTGCCTGCCATTTCTCTCTCCTTGTTTATGAGTGGTAATCAAGTGAAGTGCAATACAAAGGTGCGCTCAGAAACAGATAGTTCCAAAAGTACCCGGATGAATTAGTGTTTGGTCAAACGCGCAATTGACGAAGTGTCGTAGCCGAGTTCTTGCAAGATATCCACCGAATGCTGGTCCAAGTTTGGAGGTGAGAGGCGGACACCAGAACCGTTCGGTTCGATAGGGAAGCGAATCTGCGGCATGCCCTCAGCCCAGTCGATGGCGGAAGGGGTGACAACCAACATTGAATCTCACTCCTTGTCGTTCATGTTAAAGCGGGCTGGGCGTTTTTCCCGAGCTGCTGCGATACCTTCCTTCAGATCGCTCGTATGGGTAAGTGCTGCCACCGACCAGAAACTAGCATTCATGGAACTTACGAGATCCATGTGCCAGCTCTGTCGCAATTGTTGTTTGGTGGCTTCCAGCGCAAGGCGTGAATGCGTTGCAATTCGTGTGGCCAATTCGATAGCGGTAGGCATTAGCGCCTCCGGTTCGACGACCCGATTGACCAAACCAATTTGCAGTGCGCGCTGGGCGTCGACGATATCGCCAGTGAGCGCCAGTTCTGCTGCCATGCCGGAGCCAAGCAGGCGTGGCATGAAATAGGTGCCACCGTTGCCTGGTGCAAGACCGAGCTTAATATAAGTTTCACCCATCTTCGCGGCAGTAGATGCAATGCGAAGGTCACAGGCCAAGGCCAGATCCAGACCGCCTGCAGTTGCGCCGCCGTTCACCGCAGCAATAACTGGCAAGCGGCAGGTGACTACCTTCTGAGTAACGGGGAACAGAACACGTGCGTTGTATGGTTCCTGCTCAATGGCCAGGCGTTCATTGAGGTATTGCTGAAATGCAACGAGATCTGCGCCGGCACAGAACTGCTTGCCAGCTCCGGTCAGGACCAGCACGCGGATCGTCTTGTCCTTTTCGAAACGGGTCAGTGCTTCCAGAAGATCCCGTGCCATTTCCGGAACCACGCCATTTCCACGCTCGGGGCGATTCAGGGTCAATACGACCACGCCATCCGCTGGACGATCGTAGTAGACGGTTTCGAGCTCTACCCTTTGGTTCATGATATTTTCCAAAATAGTTAGTTGACTTTTTGCAGGATAGTGGCGACGGCCAGCGCGTAGGTGTTGTCGAGCCAACCACCACCGTTAACGGCCATGCCAAGCTTTGCATCTGGAACCTGCCGCTTGCCTGCGCGACCACAAAGCTGGGTGTAAAGCTCAGCGACTTGCGCGCAGCCTGTAGCACCCAGCGGGTGCCCGCGGCTGAGTAATCCACCGCTCAGATTGACCGGATGTTTGCCGCCGAGGGCAGTCGCGCCGCTGCGGAGAAGATGATGAGCCTGGTCTGGTTCGCACAGGCCTATTTCGCCGTATTGGAGAAGTTCTGCCGGCGCTGCGGCATCATGCAATTCGATAAGGTCCATATCATGAGGGCCAACGCCAGCCTCTCGATAAGCGGCCGCTGCCGCACCCCAAACCGGGCTATGCTTGTCGCCCTTGCCTGGCGCGCCGATCTTCGAACCGATGATTTCGATCAACGGCTTGTTCAATCGCCGGGCGTAGGCTTCCGAGCAGACCACAATCGCAGCAGCGCCGTCGGTGGTTGGGGAGCACATGGGCAAGCTGAGCGGAGAAACGATCATCCGTGCCGCCATGACTTCCTCTGCTGTCTGCGGCTTACGCAGATGGGCCAAAGGATTTTCAGCGGCATGTTTGCGGTTTTTGACGGCAACTAGAGCAAAGTCATACGGTGAAGCCTGGTAGCGATCCAGATACGACTGGGCTTCACCGGCGTAGTAGTCCATCAGGATTGAATTGGTGGACACTTCCCCGGGGATGGATTCACCAATTTCCTCAATATCCGTGGCGCCGCGCAGGGCATTAAAAGGGCGGGACTTGTCTTCGTGGTTAAGTTTTTCAGCGCCGACCACGAGTATTACTTCGGCGCGTCCGCCGGCGACTGCTTCATAGGCAAGAGACAGAGCAGAACCACCAGAGGCGCAGGCATTTTCAATGTTGATGAGGGGGGTGCCCAACAGGGCGTGATAGCGTAGGGCGATTTGCCCCCGAATCATTTCCTGTTGGGTGACGATGCCGGCAGCCGCATTGCCGAAGAAAATGCGCTCGACATCTGCCGCGGGTATTCCTGCATCGGCTAGTGCTTCGTCAATCGCGGCAACGGCGAGGGCGCGGAGGCCTGTGCTCAGGTGCTTACCAAAAGGCGTCATTCCGACACCGGCAATCATTACCTTGCTCATTCATTACCCTTTCTTGTTCGCGGTGGGACCACCGCCACCGATACGGCCTTCGTGACCCGTCCAGTAAGTCTCGCGAATTTCCTTTCGCATGACTTTGCCATAGCCGCTGACGGGGAGCTTATCCATAAAATCAACGCTCTTTGGTTTCTTGTATCCCGCCATATTGCGTCCGCAGTGGTCGATGATTTCTTTGGCAGAAACGCTCATGCCTGGTTGGCATTCGATGACCGCATGGACTGCCTCGCCCCAGTATTCGTGGGGAACGCCAAACACTACAACGTTAGCTACAGCCGGGTGGGCGACGATGACTTCTTCGACTTCCCGTGGGTATACGTTGTTGCCACCACTGATAATCATGTCTTTGGCGCGGTCAAGCAGGAATAGGTATCCGTTCTCATCGAAGGCACCAATGTCGCCAGTATGCAGCCATCCATTACGCATGGCTTCGGCTGTCGCTTCCGGGTTGTTCCAGTAGCCTGCCATGACAATGTCGCCACGGACCACGACCTCGCCAGCATTTCCCGGCGGAAGTTCATTGTCATTCTCATCAACCACTCGGGCTTCCACGTCGGTACGTATAGTGCCGGTAGACCCGATGCGGGGATCGTTGGCTTCTGCCATCTGCGCAGTGACTGCTGCGTTCATGCCGGTGATGGTGATGGGAGATTCCCCTTGACCATAAAGCTGGGTAAACACAGGACCGAAAGCTTTGATGGCGTTACGAAGATGCTCGACGTAGATTGGGGCCCCTCCGAAACAGATAGCCCGCAGACTGGAGAAGTCATACTTGCCTGGTTCGTACTCTTCCAACATCTTGATGATCTGAGTTGGTGCGAGAAACGCAATGTGGGAGACCTTCATTTTCTCTATGAGCGCGAAAAGTTCTTTGGGCTCAAAGCTCTTGTTCTCGAAAATGACATTGGTCGCGCCTCTGGCCACGGCAGGCAAGGCGATGATGCCGCTACCGTGGGACATGGGCGCTGCGTGCACTACCACTTCACCGGGCTGGATGTTGTACAGATCGGCGAGGTAATTCATGATGACAATTTTCACCGTCCGGTGATTCCAGGTAGCGCCTTTCGGTTTGCCAGTGGTACCGGATGTGTAGAACAGCCAACAGGGATCTGTCTGCTGCACATCCACCGGGGCGGCCAGCTGATTTGCCGGATTTAATAGCGTCTCGTAAGTTGATGTACCTTCAGCGGTTGCCAAACAGATTCGGTGTTCCACGCAAGCGAACCCACCGATGTTTTCGACGATCCCGCTTTGGAATTCAGGCCCATGGATCAGTACCTTTGAGCCGGAATTGGTGACGATGTAGGCAATTTCCTTAGCATGCAAGCGCGCATTCGTGGGCACAACCACGAGGCCTGCAGCGAAGCAGCCGTAGATTGTTTCAAGAATGCGTGGACTATTAGACAAACAGAAGGCGACTCGGTCTCCTGCTTTTAGCCCAAGGGCGAGGAGGTTGCCGCCAATTGTCAGAGCGCGCTGATAAAAATCACGGTAGGTGATTTTTTCGTCACCATGAACCAAGGCAAGAGTGTCCGGGTTGCGGCGCGAGGCATTCTGCAAAAAAATACAGGTATTCATTTGCGTTTCACTTATGGGTTGATGCGCTTGAATGAAGCGCAGGGTCGGCGCTCGATGGACTCTGCCGAGACTGGGGTGAACTCGACCGTGTCGTCGCACTTGTAGCTATCCCAGTTGCCATCGGGGTCGGGGATCAGGCGTCCCAGCAATTGCACACCTTCCTGCAGTTTGACGACGCCCAGCGCATAAGGAAGGTCACCTTCAAATCCCTGAGGGGCACCCTGTCGCAGTACTGTGTAACTATGAAGAATTCCACGTCCTGAAGCCTTTTGCCAACCGAGCGATAGGGACTGGCAGTGAGGGCAAGCGTGGCGCGGGTACATGTTCAGCCCGCCACAGTCGTTACATTTCTGGACCAGCAATTCACCCTGAGCGAGTCCTGCACGAAATCCATCACGGATCGGGTTGCTCATTACTTTCCTCCCTTCGAGGTCCGCTCGAGGAGCAGGACTTGCGCATCCATATAGCTGCCACCGGTACCGCCCACGATGCAGCGCTGCACGCCCGTTACCTGACGTTGGCTTGGTGCACGCCAAAGCAGTTGACGGACGCCTTCAACCAGAAGCGCGGTTCCACCACCGACCCCTGTGTGGCCCGCAGAAAGCATGCCACCATTGGTGTTGCAGGGCAGGGTTCCACCAGGGTCGGCGGCACCCGACTGAAACCAGCGGGCACCTTCACCTGGTTCGCAGAACTCAAGTCCTTCCACGGCTGCCGCAGTGACAGCGGCATAGGTATCGTATATCTGTGCGATCTGGGCGTCCTTCGGACCCCAGCCGGATTGCTCGTAAGCTCTCTTGGCCGCGGTTGCCCATCCGAGTTTAGCGAGATCCGGTTCCTGACCGATGCTGTAGTGGCTGACACAGCCACCGGACCCAGCGACACGAACAGTAGTCTCCAGTCCGCGTTTTTTGGCGTTTTCAGCACTTGTCATGACGAATGCCACGGCTCCATCGGCCAACATCGGGCATTCCAGCGCGTGTAGTGGCTCGGCTACCATCTTGGAGGACAACACCTTTTCCACCGTCAAGGGTTTGCCGTAGTACATGGCATTTGGGTTGAGCTGCGCCCATTTACGCAGCGTTACGCAGACGGATGCCATGGCTTCCGGGCTGGACTGGGTTGCGTGCATGTAGCGCCGGGTAATCAGGGCGCCGATGGCGTTGAATTGAAGGCCGGTGGGCATTTCCCATTCATTGGGGATGCCGTATTTACTGAGCATTGTGACCATTTCGTTCAGGTCAGCAGAGCCCCAGCGCTCACATTGCAGGACCAGCACTGTACGGGCATGGCCAGAGGCGATTAGTCCAGAGGCCAGACGCACTGCGTTATCGCTGGTGGAACCACCCGAATGGACCATGAAACTGGATTTCAGATGACCGATCAGACCCAGTTCTTCCGCCATGCGCGAAAAGATGAGGTCAGCTTGGTCTACTGCCGAATGAAGGTTCGGTATCAGCAGGATAGTGTCCACGTGGCGGGGCACCATCTGCGCATCCTTCAGCGCAAGCAAGCCGACGTGGGTCAAGTCACCGATGAAGTTGCGGTCTGGATATCGACCGGAGGGCAATTCCCCGGTGCCGACAAAAACAGGATCGTTGGGGGATTTTGCGTCAACGTTCAGGGGCCAGGTATCAGCCATTGCTGCCTCCATCCTTATTGCGCCGCTTGGCGAGCATAATCTGCAGGAAGTTCATTACTTCTTCATCCCGCTGATTGCGGACAGAGTATTGAACATGCAGGGTGCCATATTTAGGATTGCTACCTTCGCTTGCTTCAACGACCGACGCATGAACCTTGACCGTGTCACCTGGTATCACCGGTTTCATCGCCCGCAGACTCTTGATTTCCAGCAGGGCAACGATGGCATCGCCGTAGAAGCCGCTCATGCCGACGAGACCAACCGCGATGGCGAAAGTCAGCGGACCATGGGTGATGCGCGTCCCGAAGCGAGTCGACTTGGCGAACTCCTCGTCAATATGTAGAGGATAGTGATCGCCCGTCAGGCCTGCGAATACGGTCAGGTCGCCAATATCGATGGTTCGGCCTCTAGTGATCATCACGTCGCCCTGAGAAAAGTCTTCAAAGCACTTTTCCTGTGGATCTGTCCAAGTACGCCCTTGCATGTCGCCTCCTAATAAAACAACTGTTTGTTCATTTTACTCAGCAAATCGATAGAACGTCAACTGATCTGTACCACGCCACTTGTACGGGGGTCATAGTTACCTCAAGGAGGCAACTATGACGGGGATGGAGTTGCTCCAGGAGAGCCTTCGGTACTCATCAGTGACGACTCCCCAGAAGCTGACTTTGGCCGGGATTGTTAACACGGCGGCCGCCAAGCCTTAACTGCAGTCGAACTGCCGGCCTACACCGCCGAGTTAGCCGTGCCGCTTATCTCGGCAGGTTAAGTCCCGGTCTACGCCGCATTGACTGATCAATTATGGCGCTGCCTACGACAGATGACCGAAGCCATGCGCTGAAATATCAAGAAGCAGATGTGTCATAACAAAACCGGGTCCAATGCCCCAGATGCAAGTTTCAGGCAGCGGCACGCGAGCTGACCATGACCAAGGTCTCTCCGCCGATCACTAGCTTGTCGCCCATGGTGCAGTTGGTGCTCATTGCGACGCGGCATTTTTCAAGGATGGTGGCCGTCATCTCGATCGTAGCCCGCACGGTGTCGCCGACCGTTGACCGGGGCCATGAATTTCAGGCGTTGCGCATGCAAAGGACACCCGGTGCCGGCAGGCGGGTGCCGACGGCCGCAGAAATGAATCCTGCCAACAACATGCCATGGGCAATAAGTTCCTTGAACATAGATTTAGCCGGCGCCTCCTGACTTACATCTGCTGATAAATCGGCCCTTCACCACCCTGAGGCGCCACCCAGTTGATGTTCTGCGTGGGATCCTTGATGTCGCAAGTTTTGCAGTGCAAACAGTTCTGGGCATTGATCTGCAGGCGCGGTGTTTGTTCTGCGTCGCGGACGATTTCATATACACCGGCCGGGCAATAACGCTGCTCGGGCGAGTCATACAGCTCCAGATTGGTCGTGAGCGGCACGCTGGCGTCCTTCAGTTGCAGATGACAGGGTTGGTCTTCCTCGTGGTTGGTGTTCGAGAGGAATACCGACGCCAAGCGGTCGAAGGTCAGCACCCCGTCGGGCTTCGGATAGGTAATCACCTTGCATTCAGCTGCCGACTTAAGTTTCTCGTGATCGGCGGTGTTGTGCAGGGTCCAAGGCGCCTTGCCACGGAACAGCAACTGATCAATCCCAAACAGGGCGGCGCCTTGCCACAAGCCCTTCGCCATCAGCGGTTTGAAGTTGCGAGCCCTATGCAGTTCGTCATAGAGCCAGGATTGACGGAACGCCTCCGGATATGCGCTCAGTTCGTCATGGCCACGCCCGGCCGCCAACGCCGATGCGGCCACCTCGGCCGCCAGCATGCCGGTCTTGAGGGCGGCGTGGCTGCCCTTGATGCGTGAGGCCACCAGAAAGCCCGCATCGTCGCCTATCAATGCGCCACCGGGGAAGACCAGCTTGGGCATGGATTGCAGGCCACCCGCCGCCAGCGCGCGTGCGCCGTACGCGAGACGCCTGCCACCTTTCAGCATGCAGGCGATCTGCGGATGTGTTTTGTAGCGCTGCATTTCTTCAAACGGCGCAAGGTAGGGATTGCTGTAACCGAGGCCGACTACCAGACCGATCGAAATAAGGTTCTCGCCAAAGTGATAGGCAAAACCGCCGCCATACGTATCCGCGGGCAAGGGCCATCCGGCGGTGTGCACCACGAGGCCCGCTTTGTGCTGCTCCGGATCGACTTCCCAGAGTTCCTTAATACCCAGCGCATAAGTTTGCGGGTCGACACCCTCGCGCAAAGTGTAGCGTGATTCCAGTTGCTTGCCGAGGTGACCACGACAGCCTTCGGCGAATAGCGTGTACCGGGCATGTAGTTCCATGCCTGGCTGAAAGCCTCCGCTCTGCTCGCCGGTGCGCGCGACACCCATGTCGCCGGTGGCGACACCGCGCACAGCACCGATTTTGTCGTACAGAATTTCGGCCCCGGCGAAACCAGGATAGATTTCGACGCCCAGTGCTTCGGCCTGCTCGCCGAGCCAGCGGCATACTGCACCGAGGCTGACGATGTAGTTGCCGTCATTGAGAAAGCAACTCGGCAGGATTCGGTTGGGGATGTCTACGTAACCGTCTTGCTTCAGTAGCGAGAAACGGTCTCGACTGACGGCGGTTTCAAGCGGAGCTCCTAGCGACTGCCAGTCGGCGAAAAGCTCGGTGATGGCGCGCGGATCCATTACTGCGCCGGAGAGGATGTGGGCGCCGATCTCGCTGCCTTTTTCGATCAGGCAAACGCTGTACATCGGATTGCATTGTTTGAGGCGGATGGCTGCCGCCAGACCGGCAGGGCCGCCACCCACGATGAGAATATCAAACTCCATGGACTCGCGATCGGTACGCATAAGATTGCCTTACAACAGACCGTCGGCGATATCGAGGACGGCCGCACTGCCTTCCGCGATGGCGGCAGCGTAGGCAGCGGCGAGTGGAAGCTGGTGGGCCGCAAAGTAGCTTGCGGTGGCTATCTTGGCGCGATAAAAGTCATCGCTGGCACCACTAGCTATTTGCTGCGCGGCGATCTGTGCCGATTTGGCCATCAGCCAGCCCGACACTACGATGCCGGTGAGTTTCAGATAGGGCACAGCGCCAGCGGCGGCGGCACGCGGGTTGCTGTCATAAGTAGCGAGCAGCCAGTCAGTGGCGCGCTGCATGGCCGCAATGCCGTCATTCAATTGACGGGCCATGGCCAACAATGATTCGTCGTTGCCCATGCTGTTTGCGAAGGTGGCCATTTCCGCCAGCAATGCTTTGGCCGTGCTCCCCGGAACCTTCTCGCGGGCCAACTTGCGGCCGATCAGGTCGTTGGCCTGGATGCCGGTAGTGCCTTCGTAGATCGCGGTGATCCGGGCATCACGGAAATACTGGCAGGCGCCAGTCTCTTCGATGTAGCCGACTCCCCCCCAGACTTGGATTCCGGTGGAGGTGATTTCAATACTTTGTTCGGTGCTCCAGCCCTTGACTACCGGCGTCAGAAAATCGGCCCGTGCCTGGTGTGTGACACGAGCTGTGGCTTCGGGATGGTTATGGGCGCGATCCATCTGTCCGGCGACCCAGTACGCCAGCGTGCGCATGGCTTCAGTGCGTGACTTCATGTCCAGCAGCATGCGGCGTACATCGGGGTGGTGGATGATGGCCTTGGTTTCGCCGCTCTTGTCACCGATCGGAGCCCCCTGAATCCGCTCGCGGGCATACGACAGTGCATGCTGGTACGAGCGCTCGGCAATGCCGACGCCCTCAAGGCCGACATTGACCCGGGCGTGGTTCATCATGGTAAACATGTAACCTAGGCCCTTGTTGGCGTCGCCGACCAGATAGCCGATGGCTCCGGCGTTCTCACCAAATGCCATGACCGCAGTCGGGCTACCGTGGATGCCCATCTTGTGCTCGATCGAGGCGCAGACCAGATCATTGCGAGCACCGAGTGATCCATCGGAATTGACCAGGAACTTGGGCACCACGAACAGCGAAATGCCCTTGACCCCAGGGGGGGCGTCGGGCAGACGGGCCAGCACAAGGTGGATAATGTTTTCCGCCATGTCGTGCTCGCCCCAGGTGATGAAAATCTTGGTGCCTGAGATCAGATAGCTGCCATCGGCTTGTGGTTGCGCCTTGCTGCGGATCGCCGACAGGTCGGAGCCGGCCTGTGGTTCGGTGAGGTTCATGGTGCCGGTCCAGGTACCCGTCACCATGTTGGGCAGGTAGGTCGCTTTCAGTTCATCAGAGCCGTGGTGGGCGATGGCTTCGATGGCGCCACCAGTGAGCATGGGACACAGACCGAATGCCATGTTGGCCGACTTCCACATTTCATTGACCGCCATCGAGACCACGGTGGGCAAGCCCTGACCACCGAACTCGGGACTACAGGGCATGGCGTTCCAGCCGGTATCGACAAACAGTTTGTACGCCTCCTTGAAGCCATCTGCGGCCGTGACTTCGCCGCCCATCCACTTGGCGCCCTGCTGGTCACCGATGGCATTGATCGGGTCGAGTACGCCGGTGGCAAACTTGCCTGCCTCATCCAGAATGGCTTCGACCAGATCAGGAGAGCACTCTTCATAGCCGGGTAGGCTGGTAATCTCCTCCAGACCGACGATATCGTTGAGAACAAAATGCATGTCCCGCACTGGGGCGCTATAGGTGCTCATGGAATTCTGCTCCAGCGTTAATTAGAGTGCGGCGGTGAATTCGGGCACGGCGGTGAACAGATCGGCAACCAGTCCGTAATCAGCGATTTGAAAGATTGGGGCATCAGGATCCTTGTTGATGGCGACGATGACTTTGGAGTCCTTCATTCCGGCTAAGTGCTGGAAGGCGCCGGAGATGCCGACGGCGATATAGAGTTGCGGCGCGACGATCTTGCCGGTTTGTCCTACCTGATAGTCGTTGGGGACAAAACCGGCGTCCACCGCCGCGCGGGTGGCGCCCAGCGCCGCACCCAGTTTGTCAGCGAGTGGGCCCAGCACGCTCTGGAAGTTCTCGCCGTTGCCGAGGCCTCGACCACCTGAAACTATGACTTTGGCGGCGCCAAGTTCGGGGCGCGTCGATTTACTTAATTCCCGGCTGATCAGCCGGGGCTGTTTGGCATCCGGCGTTGCGGAAGTATCCTCAATCACCGCCGTTCCCCCTTCAGAAATGGCGGCATCAAAGCCGGTGGTTCGAACGGTAATCACTTTGGTAACGTCCGACGACTTCACAGTTACAAGTACATTGCCGGCATAAAAGGGACGCACAAAGGTATCAACATCCTCGACGGCTATGATTTCCGAAATTTGGGCGACATCTAGCAAAGCTGCTACGCGAGGCAAGGTGTTCTTGCCGTGGCTCGTAGCGGGGGAGAGGATGTGACTATAAGCGGTTGTCCCATTGGTTACTTCAGCTACGATCAATGCGGCATGGCTCTCTGCAGTCATGTCACCCAGATGTGGGAGATCGGCAAGTTTGACTTTGGCGACACCAGCGATTCGTGCGGCAGCTTCGGCGACGGCGCGGCAGGCGGCTCCCCCAACAAGTACGTGAATTTCACTTGAGGTTAGCGAAGCAATGCGAGAGGCCGCACTGACGGTATTGAGAGTAGACGCATGCAAGCTAACGTTATTGTGTTCGGCGATAACAAGTATGGCCATGATCAGAGAACCTTTGCTTCGTGTTTGAGTTTGTCGATCAGTTGCGCGACATCGGCGACCTTGATGCCGGCGCCGCGCTTGGGTGGTTCGCTGAACTTCAGCGTTCTTAGGCGCGGGGCAACATCCACACCGAGAGCGCCTGGGTTGATGGTCTCCAGGGGCTTCTTTTTCGCTTTCATAATATTGGGGAGCGTTGCGTATCGAGGCGCGTTTAACCTTAAATCCGCCGAAATCACAGCGGGAAGGGGAAATTCCAAAGTTTCCAGACCCCCATCGATTTCGCGTGTGACCGTTGCTACGTTTTCATTTAAGGTGATCTTCGATGCACACGTTGCTTGTCCCCATCCCATCAATGCGGCGAGCATTTGTCCGGTCTGATTTGCATCGTCATCAATAGCCTGTTTGCCGCAAATCACTAATTGAGGTTTCTCTTTGTGACAAATCGCGGCAAGCAATTTCGCAACTGCCAAAGGTTGCAACTCAACGTCTGTTTCTACAATAATCGCTCGGTCTGCTCCGAGTGCAAGTGCGCTGCGAAGCGTTTCTTGACAGCTTGCGACACCACAGGAAACGACGATAACTTCATCCGCGTTGCCGGCTTCCTTAATTCTGACAGCCTCTTCAACGGCAATTTCGTCAAAAGGATTCATTGACATTTTTACGTTGGAGACATCAACTCCCGAATGATCGGCCTTAACGCGAACCTTTACGTTGTAGTCGATGACCCGTTTTACTGGGACCACAATTTTCATGATTTCCTTTCCTCCATTCAGTCCAACAAAAGCGAATAGCTTACGTGTCAAGTGAATCTAATCATTCACGCTAAATCTGTGCAGGGAGTCGAATCGCGACCCAGAAATCGGTAAGCATGTGGTGTTTCTGACCAACATTTTCGAATCGCTTGCACTCACAATCGCCGCCGTCTGACAAGAGACAAAAAACCCTTGACCAGCGAAGGCGCGCAGGGCGCTCTTCGCAATGCCGAGATAGCAGGTTCTGGCAAAGCCCCCGCAGTCGCTTCAATGTCGGGAAGGGATGCTCGACCTTGGAACGTACGCCGGACTTGCGGCAATTCGTTGCGCGGTCGGCTTCTCTCAGCGGCGCGTTGCGATATATGGGTGAAGTACTTTGCTTTCGGCATCAGCCGTTCGATCTCCACCAGAAGCTCAGTCTCCCGCGTCGCTTAGATTTTTCGAAGCCCACCGTGACTAAGCTCAGTTGCTTCATCGTTGTGCCTCCCGTGAAGGGCCCTGTTCATCTGACATCATGACATTCAATTCAATCACGACAGACGTAACTTCCTCGGTGTTTCCTAAATTGCTGCCCATAAAAGCCATGGCAATGGTACAGTAAAACAAATGTTAGTTTTAGTCAACGGGTTGTGTGGAAATCTCGGTTGAAATAACCTAGTTTTGGATCAACGAAGATTTGCTATGTCTGGCCGTTCAGTATCAGCAGAAATTGGCGTCCCAACGCAGCCGACTTGAAACACGAAAATCAAAGTGAAGTCCAAATTGCCCCATCGTTCTCAGCAAATTCAGGCGCGAAAAGTACAAAAATCATGATAAAACGGACCTTAATATTCATCTTCATAGTCATTTCGCAGGTTTCATCTGCCTGGGGTGGGCCTTACGAGGATGCACTAGCGGCCCTAGACCGAGGCGATTACAAAACCGCCATAGAGATTTTGAAAGTAATTGCGGAACGAGGGAATGCCGGTGCACAAGCAATGCTAGCGTTCACTTACGACTTAGGTCATGGAGTTCCCCAGGATATCGACGAAGCTGTCAAATGGTATCGACTAGCCGCTGCTCAGGGGGAAAGGAGCGCCCAATATAACCTAGGGGGGCTCTACAGCGTAGGACAAGGGGTTCCCGTAGATTACGTCAGAGCCTACATGTGGCTAGATCTCAATGTCGGCTCCGGCAACAAATCGTCAATCGAAGAGCGCGACGAATTAGCGAAAAGGATGTCTCCGGAGCAACTCTCTCAAGCAAAAAAAATGGCGGAGGATTGTCTGGAGGACAAACCCCGGTTGTGTGACTGACCTAGATCGCTAAAGACGGGAAAGGGTTATCCCTTCCCCGATAGAAATTGCTACTGCGCTGTCATGCCTGCATCGATCACATGTTCGGCGCCCGTTATGTAGGAAGCTTCATCCGATGCTAGAAACAGCACCAGGTTGGAGACCTCTGAAGGATCCGCTATGCGGCCCAAAGGAATCAATGACATGGCGTCGCCGCCTTCCTCGTTGGTTGCCTCGATCATCATGGGAGTCATGATGAACCCAGGGTGTACCGAGTTCACCCGAATGTTGTTGGCACCGTACTCAATTGCAGCAGCCTTGCTCATGCCACGGACGGCGAATTTGCTGGCCACATATGCGATATTCGGAAAGCCGTAATTGGCGACGATCCCGGCAATAGAGGAAATATTCACGATCGACCCCTTACCGGCCTTGATCATGGAGGGGATGACGGCATGCATACCGAGGTAGATTGAATGCTGATTGACTGAGATCACCTTCAGATAATCGGCTTCGCTGATATCTGCCGTTTTCGTAACCGGCCCCAGAATACCTGCATTGTTTACCAGTACATTGATGGGCCCCAAGGCAGCTTCAGTGGCTGCTACGATCCGCGCCCAGTCCGCTGCATCGGATACGTTGTGCTGCATGAAAAGGGCATTTATTCCAAGTTCATCAGCCAATGCCTGCCCCGCCTTCGCATTCATATCAGTCAATACGACCTTCGCTCCTTCAGCGACAAATCGGCGTGCATGGGATTCGCCCATGCCACGGGCGGCCCCAGTAATGATTGCTATCTTCCCTTCCATTCGCCCCATCATGTTTCTCCTTTTCGTTTATTTGGATACGTATCAGCCCTGCCCCTGACGATCGCAGGTGGCGACGACAGGACGGTGGCAAGGATACCTTAAAACAAAACAAACAGTTGTTCCCGTGTCACGGAAAAAATCTAAACTGATGCCGTCCAATGTGTACCAGGTTGATCGTGATTTCTTTTCGAAGCGATAGAAGCCTTGTTCGGCCTTACGGCCAAGCTGGCCGGCAGCCAACGAACTCTGTCAACAAGTTGCGGGAAGACAATCTTTGTCATTGAAGAAGTCATACAACGCCAGCCTGTCCGTAAGCAGGGCATGCGTGGCCCGGAAAAGACGATCAAAAATGCCGTTTGTGCACTCCGGTTGCCGAAAACTGCGTGGATCCGGATAAACTCAACATAAAACCGACAGGTGCTGAACGATGCCTTCCGCCAGGCGAAGAAACCCCAGTTCCGACTTCAACTCGACTACTCACTCTGACATGACTCTTCCCGCTATCGACGCCATAGCCGGCCGCCGTTCCATACGTGCCTATCAGAAAAACAACGTCCCGCAAGACCTGCTGTCCGAGGTGCTCTACATTGCCTCTCGCGCTCCATCGGGTACCAACATCCAGCCCTGGCGCGTGCATGTGCTCACCGGCGGCACGCGGCAGATTTTGATCGACCGGGTCTGCGCTGCCTTCGACGCCGCTGATGGCAGCCATCAGTCCGAATACGCATACTACCCGGGCAAGTTCTTCGAGCCTTATCTGGCCCGTCGCCGCAAGGTGGGCTGGGATCTCTACGGCCTGCTTGGCATTCAGAAGGGCGACTCGGAGCGCATGCAGGCCCAGCACCGGAAGAATTTCGAGTTCTTCGGTGCGCCGGTCGGCCTGATTTTCAGCATCGACCGGCGCATGGGTCAGGGCAGCTGGCTGGACTACGGCATGTTCCTGCAAAACATCATGATCGCAGCCCGCGCCAAGGGCCTAGATACCTGCCCGCAAGCAGCCTGGACCGACTACCACCGCATCATCGGCGAAGTGCTGAAATTCGGTGAGCAGGAGCAACTGGTCTGCGGCATGGCCCTAGGCTATGCAGATCCGGCCGCGATTGAAAATACCCTAGTCACTGGCCGCGCGGCGCTGGACGAGTTCGTCGTCTATCACGGCTGAAATTGGGTTGGTTTGGTGGAGTGTGCTTGGATATACTGAATGCTCTGCGCCCGGATAAATGGGCTTTGTGCTTCCCGCCCCTTCAAGACCTACAGTCTCGCCGCCAAGGCCGGCGGTGCGGGCAAGGTGCGTTGGCAGGCTCAGCAAGCCGGCACGGAAAATGAATCTCGGTGACGAATCGGCGATCAACTCTCGTTGAAAGAGCCAAACTCTCACGTTCAAGCCGGTCTGAAAGGGCCCAGGAAGGTGAATCCCCTCGGCACTTTCGCGCCCTGCGGGCTAGCTGGCGACTTTCGCCATTGTCATATAGTGGCCGATGATGATAATAGCGGCCGCCGTGAAATTCCATATTTCATAGAGGAAGCGCCACTTCGGTTCGGCGTGCTTGGCTTCCATGTAGTGAAGAATTACCAGTCGCGACTTGATGGCAGAGATGAGGATGATGCCGCCAACACCATAAAAACCCAAGGTCTGTTTTTCGATGAGTGCTACTGACAATACGGATAACCCTATGAGCACTGCCCACAGGGCCGAAGGTATGTTGACGAGGTAATTGATCATTGCCGTCCCACCAAATAAAGCAAAGGGAAAATGAATATCCAGAGGATATCGACGTAGTGCCAAAACAAACCGATGTTTTCCAAGCCTGGCAAGTAAGTCTTCGAAGTCAATGCGCTTTTCACTTTGAAGCGGAAATATAGAATGATCAGCATGCCGACGATGACATGGAGAAAATGTACGATGGTAATGAAGTAGTAGAACGAGAAGAAGGCATTTGTGGCCGGAGTGATGCCGACGGAGAGTTTGGAACTGTATTCAATGATTTTGTTGACAGAGAAGGCCATGCCAAAAAGTAGAGCCCCGTTGAGGTAAAGTCCCGCTTTTTTGACATTGAGTTTTCGAACGGACTGAATGGCTTCCACCACCAGCCAGGAACTGGTGAGAAGTATCAGCGTATTTGAGAGCCCGAAAAACTCGTTTAGCTTGGTCTGTGACGTCACATAGACGTCCAATTGCCGCATGCGCTCCATCATGAATGTAAAAAAGATCAATAGGAAGATGATCATGTCGATAAAGACAAATGTCCATATACCTTCGGTCCCCGGGCTGCGCAGGGGCTTGTTGCCGTGCTCGTGAAAAGCGGATTGCATCCTTCTCGTGCTCCTTGCCTTGCTTCAAGATCAATAGACATGGAGGAAACGGAAGTTAATTCGGTCGTCCTCCTTTCGGCCATTTTCTACTCGGATGTCGCGCCTATAGCAGACGATTAACTGAGTCATCGGGCTGATCAAACTGGATACCGACAGGCGAACCTTGTCGGATTTCATGCGGTCATTTTGGGCGGTATCTGAAAATCTGAGTGCCAGACTCAATGTGGGAATTGGTGCCCGCTCATTTGTATTTATGGCGGTACAAAAAATGGCCGCCGACTCCAATGGAGAGCGGCGGCCATTCTTATCCGGCTAGAGATATCTTAGTGCGAGTGAGCGGCGACAAGAGGTTGCGCTAGCTTGTGACTCAAAATGTCCTTCAACATGTAGTAGCTAAACGGAGCGAAGAACCCAAAGAGCCAGGTACTGAAGACAATGTAGAAGTTCCAGGTACCGCCGACGGCAAAAGGACCTTCGGTGATATATGGAATGAGCACCAGGGGCAGAAAGATGATACCAACGGCAATTGCGCTCCAGCCAGTCCAGGCGGGGAACAGTGTTTGCTTCTTGTTCAGCACGACATAGCAACCCAGACCGGTCAGTTGTACCGTAGTGATCATGAAGGTGCAGTCATAGATGGTCCATGTGGTGAGATGGAGCACCTTGATGAATACTGGGTCAATGGTGGTGGCAAAGAAGGCGCAGGTAGCCCACATGGCCGGGCAGAAAGCAAGAACCCATGCCGTCAGCGTGCCGCCAGCAGCTTCCATGAGGCTCAGAACACCAAGCTTGCCGTCTTCGTCGCTCAGCTTAGTGGCAAGCAGCAGGGACCAAGGGAGATAAAGTAGTCCGACTACACAGCAACCGATCATGCCGAGAAGGATGTCGCTACGGTACTTGCCGTAATACTCGGAAATCAGTGCTTCTGGTGTCATGCCATAGGCGCTGGGGGGGGGCACGTTATGACCGAGAATTGCCCAAAAAATGAGGTAACCAACTACGAACGCTGGGCCACACAGGGCAACCACGAACTCAACCATTCGCTTAGTTTCTTTATCCATTGAGAGTCTCCTTGATTGGATATTGGTGGGGTACTACCGGTGTAACCTGAAAACTTTGTGGCAGTGAATCGACGCTTGGTGGTATCCTGATACTAACAAGTGTTTGTTTGTAAGTCAAGGTAGAGAACCCGATGAACACACTTCACACAACCTTCAGGTCATGAGCATGCCTTTGAGTCAGCCAGCTACCCGTAGACATATGCATACCCGCACCGTGCAATGTGACGGTTATCTTCGGGAGGATGGATTGTGGGATATTGAGGGCAGCCTCATTGATCGCAAACCCTTCCGTTATTCCGAGCCAGATCGTGGTGTTCGCGAGCCGGGGGCCGATGTTCATCACATGGCGATTCGCCTGACGATAGGTATGGACATGGTGGTTCGAGCGGTCGAGGTGACGATGCCATCGACTCCTTATGTGTCTTGCGCGAATGCAATCCCCAATTACCAGCGCCTCGTTGGGTGCAAGATTGATGGCAACTGGCGGGCGTCGGTCAAGAGCGCCGTTGGTTTAGAACGAGGATGTACCCATGCGCGGGAGCTTTTGTTTCCCATGGCGACCACCGCATACCAGACGCTATATAGCTGGCGTGAGGAAGGCAGCAATAATCCACCAGTACCTCCAAAAAACAAGGACATCAAGCCGGCGTTTGTCGGTGGCTGCATGACATGGGCCACCGATGGACCTGTCGTCGCTCGGTTTTACCCGCAGTTTTCGACAACGGCAAAACCTAACGCATAGCGTTGCGTATGACAGCATTCAATTCTGTTTCTCGGGTGAGCTCGCTAGCTCATGCCTTGTTCCCTAGAGACGATCAGGCATTGATTGTCGGCAGTGTCTTCAGCGGCTGGAATATGGGCGGTTACGGAGTAGCATTGTGCCAGTAATGCATCCTTGGATTATCGAACCCGTCCTCTACGCCCCCGCACCCGGCGAAAACGCCTGGAACCCGGGCGTGAGCCCTGGCATCCCCACCGACTTCCTGGCGCTCGAAACGCTGGTCCGCCCGGACTGCTGCCTCTCGACCCGGGCACAGGCCGATGAACTGGCGGCGCTGTGCGGCCTGCCCCTGCGGGAAATCGTGCTGCTGCGCGCCGAACGCTTGGCGCTGCACGAAGTAATCTTGCGCGTGACCGCCGATCTGGCGATTTTGGAAGGTACCGAAGAAGAGGAATTCGGCTACAACTTTCGCCGCGTCGCGACCGCGCTGTTCGACCAGGTCGTCTTGCCGCAAGTGGACGAAATCGTGGCGGCGCATGCGGCGCTCATCGCGCGCGCCAAGACTGAAGCGGCGCGCCTGCTGCATGCCGCCTACGCGCCACCGCCGGCGCCTGCCCGGCCGCGCTTTCCGCGGTCGCTGTTCAAGCGCCGCCCGGCAGCGGCACCCGCCACGCTGGGCGAATCCGCCGCCGAGCAGGACTACCGCATCGTTAATGAATACAAAGCTGTCGGACTCGCTGCCGCTGATCCGTTCCAGCGTGCGCTGGGCAAGAGCCTGTACCGCATCCTCGGTGCCGTGCTGGCGCAGCGCGGGCGCATCGGCGGTAGCCACGACACGCTGGCGACGCTGGTCAGCCACCATCTCGCCAACACCTTCGGCAGCGCCCAGATCGGCGAGCGCATCGCCCCCTTGCTCGATGCTGTGATCGCCCGTGAAGGATGGCCGCGGGTGCCGGATCAGCCCGCGCCCGTTCTCATCAGCCTGAAAGGCGCCTCGGCGGCCGGCAAGAGTTCGCTGCGGCCGATGATCAAGCAACGCATGGCCGAGCATGGTATCGCCGAGGGCGGCTTCGGCACCATCAGCCCTGATGTCTGGCGCCGCCTGCTGCTCGACTACGCCGCGCTCGGCCCGGCGCGCAAGTACGCCGGGCACCTCACGAGTCAGGAACTGATGCTGATCGACGACAAGCTCGATCGCCACATGCGCGCCAAGGCCGAGCACAACGGCACGCTGCCGCACCTGTTGGTCGATCGTTTCCGTTTCGACAGCTTCGCCAGCGAAAAGGTCGGTCGCGTGCTGCACAACACCTACGCCAGCCACGTCGATACGATGTACATGTACTTCGTCGTCACGCCGCCGGAAGCTACTGTCGAGCGAGGCTGGCAGCGAGCGCTGCTGCGCGGCCGATTCAAGTCGGTGGAGGATTTTCTCGGCCACAGCGTTGAGGCCTACACGGGAATGCCCAAGCTGCTGTTCAAATGGATGGCCTACGACAAACCAGTGTTCCGCTTCGCCTTCCTCGACAACCGAGTGCCAATTGGTTGCTTCCCCGCCACCATCGCTGAGGGCGACCAGAGGCACATCGTCATCTACGACCCACTGCCACTGATCGACATCGAGCGATACCAGAAAATCAACATCCACGCCGCCAGTGCGGCCGAGGTTTATCCGCCGGCTGCGGAACTCGCGGTGGAACGCAATGGCGGCTTCCTACGCGAGATCCTGCGCCGGTTCCCGAGCATCGAACTCGTAGAGCGCGGCGCCCTCACGCCCTACGCGCGGCGTCAGGCAGGCACAGTGGAAATCATTGACCCTGCCGCAGTCGAGCGGTTGCGAGCCGATGCGCCGATGGCAGCGGTACTTGATCTGCTGCTGGCCCCGGCCCGATAGCGTGGTCCGGGGCAGCGCATTATCAGAACCTCATATTGTTCATCGGCCTGCCAGCGAAGGGGGCACGCAACTCCCGCACCATCCACCGACTGCCGTAGGCGACTTTGATCACTCTTGTCTTCAATTCGATAACCGAAGATCTTGGCTTAGTCAAACAAGCAAACAACAACCGAACTTTCGCAGATGACGACACTAGCTTCATTGCAGGCAACCAAGATAAAGCTGTCGACAAATGAACACTTCAGCGACAAGCCAATCCATAAGGGACGCCTGTCGCCAGTGTTGTCGATGAAGTATCCTCATATTCAGCGGAGCACTCCCATTGATTGATGTTATCCGAAAATCTGATTCCAATATTTCAAACTCAGTCGAAACCATCCATACTCTTGAATATTGCGGAGCATGTAATATGCCAACGGAATTTGCTATTTTCCGTCTGCACGGCTTCAGCGATTCTGCCAGTGGTAAAGAGCATGTTGTTCTCACTCTTGGAAATATTGCAGACGGTATTCCCGTGTTAGCTCGTGTTCACTCGGAGTGCCTAACTGGTGATGCCCTTTTCAGTCAGCGTTGCGATTGTGGAGCTCAACTGCAAGAGGCAGTAAAAAGGATTGCCGAAGAGGGGTGTGGAATTTTGATTTACTTACGTCAAGAAGGGCGAGGAATCGGCCTGATCAATAAAATTCGCGCGTATCAGTTGCAAGATGCAGGTTCAGATACGGTTGAAGCCAATGAGCTCCTTGGCTTTCCGGACGACCTTCGGCGTTATGAGATATGCAAGCCAATATTCGAGACGCTGGGGGTTGGCGCCCTGCGCTTAATGACAAACAATCCTCGCAAAATTTCCGCACTTGAAAAAATTGGGATAGTTGTTCATGAGCAAATTCCCCTCCTGTGTGGACATAATCCGTCAAATAGAGAATATCTTTCCACCAAGAAGAAGTAGTTAGGGCATTTGCTTTGAACATTCTGGGTAGCTTGGTAACCGTTAGGGCGGCAGGAACACTGCTATTGAGCATTTCCAGGCGACCTCCGAAATCAGTCTAGAACCTTCCTCATACAGACACCAGCGCTCTCGGTACGACAAGCCACAATGCATATCCACCACAGCATCGCCGCACTTCGCGCTGACCTCAAAGAGGCCGGCCGCATCGTTTTGGTTCCAACTATGGGCAATCTGCATGACGGCCATATCGCTCTGATGCGGCAGGCGCGCAAGCATGGCGACAGCGCGGTGGTGACGATCTTCGTCAACCGCTTGCAGTTTCGTCCGGGCGAGGATTTTGAAAACTACCCGCGGACCTTGGCGGCAGATTGCGAGCGACTCGTTGTCGCCGGGGTCGACTATTTGTTCGCACCTGATGAGGATGAAATGTATCCGGCACAGCAACAATATTATGTCGATCCGCCAAGCGAATTAATAGGCATACTGGAAGGGGAGTTTCGCCCTGGACATTTTCGCGGTGTTGCAACAGTGGTCCTAAAGCTGTTCAACATCGTCCTTCCTCAAGTCGCGCTTTTCGGCAAGAAGGATTACCAGCAAATGCTGGTGTTGAGCAACATGGTGCGCGACTTGGCCTTCCCGGTCGAAATCATTGCGGCAGACACCGTGCGCGCCGATGATGGACTGGCGCTGTCATCGCGCAATGGTTATCTCACAGCGGAGCAACGAAACGAAGCACCGAGGCTGTATCACACGCTAAGCAAGATTGTGGCGGCAATCCGCGCCGGCAAAAATGATTTCCCTGTCCTGGAAGCGGAAGCGATGAATGAACTGCGCGGCAATGGCTGGGCACCAAGCTATGTTTCGGTGCGCCGTAAGGCGGACCTCCAACTGCCACAAGTTGGCGAAGCCGGACTGGTCGTTCTGGCAGCTGCACTCCTTGGGAATACGCGTCTGATTGACAATCTCGAGCTTTAGCTAGTTTCACAGAACGTAATGCGCTGGCGGGTAAGTCAAGCGGCGCAAAATGCGCTAACAATGTACCGCATAAACCGAGGACCTAACTAAACATGAGAGATCCCCCGGCTCTGCCGGGGAGGCAGTAGGAGTTTGACATTTACTTGGGTCCATCGACGAAACTTCCAACCGTGAGCCGCCAAGCACACGAAAGGGAGAATGCCGATGGACGAATTTGAAAGCCTAAGTCATACGAAGTGGGACTGCAAATATCACGTAGTGTTCATACCGAAGTGCCGGAGGAAGACGCTGTACGAAGAGTTGAGGAGGCATCTGGGCGAGGTGTTTCGGCGATTAGCGGAGCAGAAAGAGAGCCGGATCGAAGAAGGGCATTTGATGGTTGATCACGTGCATATGATGATCGCGATCCCGCCGAAATACGCGGTATCGCAGGTGATCGGATACATCAAGGGCAAAAGCGCGATCCACCTGGCCCGGGTGTATGGCGAGAAGAAGCGTAGTTTTGTGGGACAGCATTTCTGGGCCAGAGGGTACTTCGTCTCGACAGTCGGTCGAGACGAAGCGGTGATACGAGAGTACATCCGGAATCAGGAGCACGAGGACCGCCGATTGGATCAAATGAACCTGTGGCGCTGACCGGCCACCGAAAGGTGGCTGACAAGAATCGGGGCCGCGTGAGCGACCCCGCCTAGCCGCTTTGAGCGGCTCACAAAATTAAAGCCTCCGGCTTTGCCGGAGGATACTTACTTGGCTACTTTGGGTTACGCTTTGGCATGTCCGCCTTTTGAGGCGCCAGCATACCAAGGGAGCCGAGCAGGGTTGCCGATGAAGTCATTACTTGTTGTTTATCACTCAATGACCGGTGGCACGCTGCAGATGGTGCAAGCGGCAACATCTGGCGCGGCCACTGAAACGTCGCTGCAGGTGAGGGTACTCCGTGCTCCAGAAACGGGTGCGGATGATCTGCTTGCCGCCGACGGCTATATCTTTGCAACACCGGAGACGCTTGCCGCGATCGCTGGCCTCATGAAAGATTTTTTCGATCGAACGTATTACCAGGTACTGGATAAGATCAACGGTAATCCCTACGCCACCATGATTTGTGCGGGCAGCGACGGCCAAAACGCTGCGCGGCAAATCGAACGCATCGCAACCGGATGGCGTCTGAAGTCAATAGCGCCGCCCCTGATCATCTGCAGTCATGCTCAGACCAAGGATGAAATACTCCGGCCGAAGCAAATTGGCCTGGCACAGCTGGAACAGTGTAAGGACCTCGGCGCCACGCTGGCCACCGGGATCGCCATGGGCATCTTCTGAAATCGTCGAACCGACGCCCGCACGACCCTGAACCGAGTCTTGACTCCAGGTAAATGGAGCACTTATGCCATTCAGGTGAAGATGCTGATAATTTAATTGTCCGCGCGTGGCGGTATCGACGCTGGCTAGCGCTCGTCCAGTGATCGCAACAATCGTTATGTCCGCCAACGCCATGCTGGCCGTTTCCATCCTTCGGCGGATGGCCGCGCTAGTGATCATGGAGAATTTCTCGCAGGGTGGCGTTGCGCTGATCATTCCCAGACTCGCGACGGAATTGCTGTAAGCGTTTGCGGCGATGGTGATCAAACAGCCATCCTCAGTAATTTGCGACTCGCCTCAGTCCAACAATGCGGGAAGCTCTGCCAGAGTCGTCAGGATGCGTTTGGGGCCGATCCTCAGTCGATCCTCGGGTGCGCTGGTCCGGTTGATCCAGAACGTCTCGAAGCCAAAGCTGGCGGCACCGGCGATGTCCCGGCTGTTGGATGACACGAAGCCGATGCGATTGGCGTCGACACCCAGCGCATCGATTACGAGTTGATACACGCGTGGATCCGCCTTATACCTCTTGATGCCGGTGTGACGGTGGAACGTATGCAGAGTGGTCTGGCTGACGGCTTGATGAATCGAACGGTAGCGACCCGAATGTAAAAAGCGGACTCAGTCTGAAAAAGTAGTGTCCTGGGTCACTCGCCGTGTGGCCCACCATCCTGCCGCGGATAGGATTGCGAGTCCCGCCGCAATTAGGAAAACACCTGAGAGTTCAGTTTTCGTGAACGACTCTCCGGTCTGAATGCGTGAGGAAACCATGGCAATAACTGGCGTTCCCAGAACCGAAAGGCTCGCCTCCCACGCCGGCAGGCGGCCCAGAATATAAATCCATAGGAACCATCCAAGACCGGTGCTGACAATGGATATGAATGCCAGAATGCCAATGTAATTGTGCGACCAATCCACTGATCTTTCAGGCACCACGAGGCTGACGATGCCCGCCAGCAAGGCACCGAAGAACATTTGCCAGCCGGTCAATCCGACAAGATCGAATTCCGCCGAATCAGCTTGCATGCGTTTGATCAGGATGTTGCCAATGGCCCAAAAAAGGGCCGCCATCACCCCCAGCAACTTGCTCAAAAGACTCGTGTGCATATCCCACGGGGCAATGATCAGAACAAGGCCAACAAGGGTAGAGACCGTCGCCCACCACTGCCCCCCTCGAATTCGCTCGCCCAGAACAGGCCAAGCCAGAAACAGGGTCCAAATCGGCATGGTGAAAATAAGTACTGCTGTTTTCCCCGCCCCGCCCTCGACCAGTGCCCAGGTTTGAAAAATAAGGAAGGCGCCGGTCTGCACTAGACCAATCAAGATCGTTTTCTTAGGGCTCGGTAAACGGAGAGAGCGGCCACTGAGCTTGAGGGCCACCATCAGGGCAAAGGCCCCCAGAAAAGCACGTTGTGCAGCGAATGTAAAAGGGCCGACATGCTCAAGAGCGGCCTTCGCCAATACCCACGAATAGCCCCAGATTGATGAAAGTACGATCAGCGCAAGCAGCGGCAGCCATTGTTTCTTTGTCTTGCTCATTTTTCATCTTTGCTTGAAAGCATTCCAGGGCTCCTGCGCGGCCCCGGCGTAGGCAGAGAAACGGATTTGCGGTACACACATGTCGGCGCGCGTTCAAAAAGTACCCAGCGATGCGCGTTGAAGGACTACTCAGGGACGCCAGCCGTCTGTCATAGGTCGGTCTGTAGATCAGTGTAGCGCAATTAAGAGAGTGTTCGGTATTCAGTTGCTGTGATGTTTGCGCGCGGCAACGACTCAGAACGGAGCCTCGTCGGGTGTGGATTTGCATCGCTTGCTCTACTCCCCACCTGGATGCGGGAGGTCGCCGTCGCACTGCCGTGCTGGAAGCGGTAAGACTCGTTGCCCTTCTCCATGGCACTAGCAGCGGGACAGCGCGCGGAGATTCGTCACTTTGGGATATTTTCTGCCACTGCCAAGGCACCCCGAATCGGCCGGAATCCGAAAACCGGCGCGTCCGTTTCAATACTTGCCAAACATGCGCCGCATTTCAAGCCTGGGAAAGAACTGGCGGCGAGAGTGAATGTAAGCCGCTCACAGCAGTTGCGCGCAGCCGATTGGACACCCCGTCAGGCTGCCGCCCCTGACTGACTCAGCACTGCATACGGTGAATCTTGCTCATCAACGACGGCTCTGCCTGAATCCTGGGTCCGTGGGAAAAACCTTCATTAAGCCAGGAGCTCCCTGAGCAGCGTAGGCAATACCGCATCATGTGCCACTGGACCCGTATCGAACGTCCTTCTGCTCCGGGTTTCACGGACGATGACGTCTGCGCCATAGGCATCGATGCCGAGAAGCGTGATAGCAGCTGGCAGCCTCGGCCGGGCTTCGGTGAGCAGCTTTGCCTCCTCGTCCAAACTGATGTGCGGTGCTTCGATGAGCCTGGCACCCTCCATCCATCCCGCGTTGCCGAATCCGCCGACAATCCTTATCCGGCTTGGCTGTAGGCGATGAAACCGAAAATCACCCAGCTGCAGGCATCGCTCGGCCTCCGGATGAAATCTCAAGTAGCGCGCCACCAGTCGGGCGTCTGCCTCAATGGGCACAATTTCACCGACCAGCGATGCGCGCGCGGTCTCGCCTTCCCCAAGTGACCGGGCCACCATCAAACTGGCCCTCGCGTCGGCTGTCAGATTCTGGGTGTGTTCGGCAAGTCGAGATATCAGCATCACCGGCCGATGGTGTTCGTCGATTGCAAAAGGCACAGACGTTGCGAGGGGGTAGCCCGGCATTGCCGCAGACTGGGTGGCAAGGGCGGCGTCGCCGGCCGTGTGCAGCAAATCGATGAGAATCTCGAGGCGGGAAGGCATTGATCGATTTTACTGCTGCCAGGGCGTCAGCTGGCGGAAAGCATGGCGACTTCAGCGCATCCCCCTACTGCAGTCGCCCACGGAACCGTGTCATCGTGGCGCGTCAGCACTCGGGAGGCGACCTTGCTCGACCTGATTCGCCATCAGGCGGCGATTGGCGGAATCGAGACGGTCGCCCGGGTTGCCCGGGATTTTTCAGGATCGATCGAAGCGGATGGATTGACACAAGCGCTGGATGCCATGGGCCAAGTGCCTGTCGCCCAACGACTGGGCTTTCTGCTGGTCCGCTTGGGGTTGGACAAGCCCGCGCGGCGCGTGGCGCGATGGCTCGAACACAGGCGCATGACACTGCAGCCCCTGGCACTGCAAAGTGCGGAAGCCGAGTGTAACGAAGTGGATCGTGACTGGAACATTCGCTACGCACCTCGGCAACTCGAGCTTGTGGAAAGTTTACGATGTTCAATGCCAACGAGGTCCGTATGCCGACTAATGGGGTAAGTAACCAAGTGAGTGGCGCCATATGATCTTTGCGCGACAGTGTGCAGTGTTGAGTAGCATGCTTTCGTTGAAAGCCGAATAGCCAGGAGGTTGGAGCAACGTGGGGCCTGTGGGTGATAGCGACTTGGATCGGTGGCGCGCCAGCAGGCCGATGAGGCGCAATGCGTACTGACAATGACACTACGCCTGCTATACTAAGACCATTCAAAGAAAGGATCGGCCATGCCCACAACCAACCTCGCCACCAAGCGCGACACCTTGAATTTGCGCATCAAGCCAGAAGTGCGCGGCCTCATTGACCGGGCGGCCAAGGCTCGGGGGAAAAACCGCACCGATTTCATTCTTGACGCAGCCCGCGCCGCTGCCGAAGACGCACTGCTGGATCAAGCCCTGCTGGTCATCAACCCCGAAGCTTACGCCGAGTTTGTGGATCGACTAGACCGCGCCCCGGCCCCCAATCCACGGCTGCAAAAAACCTTGCAAACGCCAGCGCCGTGGGATCGGCGGTGACACTTTCCGCACCCGAACCTTTGGCCGCGCACCACGTCACCACGTCTTTTACCTGTGGCATCGAAACTTTGGATCACTGGCTCAAGCAACGTGCCTTGAAGAATCAGACGACGGGTGCCTCCCGCACCTTTGTCGTCTGCGACGGAAACAGGGTCGTCGCTTATTACGCCCTGGCCTCCAGTGCTGTGGCAGTCGAGGCTGCCACCGGGCGCTTGCGGCGCAACATGCCCAACCCCATCCCGGTTGTCGTCTTGGGCCGACTCGCGGTGGATCATTCACTGCAAGCCAGCGGGATCGGCCGCGCTCTCGTGCGTGATGCCTATTTGCGGGTCATTGCCGCCGCCGACGCCATCGGCATCCGTGGCATGATTGTCCACGCCCTGTCAGAGTCCGCCCAGGCCTTTTAGGAACGGGTCGGATTCGAACCCTCTCCTCTCGATCCCATGACTTTAATGGCAACGATCGCTGATCTCCGAGCGGGAGTGTAGCTTCCGGACGTTGCCGCAATGCGCCATGACTTGTCCACCGGAAAATCCGGTACCTGAATTTGTTAGCAGGGTTGCAGCGCAGAAAAAGTGCGAGAGCATGAATTGTCGGACTGTCCCGACCTTCATGAAAGATCGCCATCATGGCTCAACCCAACTCACATCCCGCAATTGCCGTGCAGGGTGGCCCCACCCCCGCCGCGCCAACGATCCTGGGGCAAGGACCCGCCCGCATTCCGACTGGCGGCAAGATCCGCGCTGGCATCAAGGTTCTCACCAGAAAAGCTGCCGAGCAGCCCAAGGCACAGGCCATTTACGACCAGGGCGTAGCCTCCGGGCAGTCCTTCGAACAGATTGAACGGGCCATCGCCAAAGTCTTGCCCAATCTCCAGACACCGTTGGTGCCGCGCAACGTGCCCTGGTTCACGGTGCGGGCGCAAGACTTTTCCAATCCCGAACTGGCGCAACAAATTCTCGATGCCCACGGCGAGGACCGGGGCGAGGGCCGGCATCTTTACCGATTCCCGGTGGTTTTTCCGTCCGACCTTTGGCAAACCGTCATGCCCCACGAACTGGCGGCCTGGGGAACGCACGATAAGCGCTATTGGTCGCAATATGCCGCTGACGGACGGGTCAGGCAATGCATGTGTCACGCGCCAGTACCGGTGGACGACACCGGCCGGCGCACGATCCGCCTTTTCGGTGGCCGCAAGACCGTGATCCGGGAAGACAACGGCGGCATCTGCGAACCCGAGTCCTGCCAGGAGTACCAACAGCGCCAATGCAATCTGACCGGACGTTTTCTGTTTTTCATTCCTGGTATCCGCTCGATCAGCGCCTTCGAACTGCACACCAACAGTTTTTATGCGATGAACGCCGCGATCCAGAAATTCGAGACGGTCAGTTTTTTGCGCGGTGGGCGGATTTCCGGATTTCTTGATCGGCAGCGGACGCCGTTCATCTTTACCAAGAAGCTTATGGACGTTGTCCACATCGACGCGCAGGGCAGGGCGGTGCGTCTGCCGCAATGGATCATCGACCTGGAGGCGCCGGTAGACATGACGGCCTTGCTGCGCGATAGCGACGATACCGAATCGGCACTCGTGCAGGCGCAGCTGGCGACACAGCTGCTGCAAGGCGATCAAGCCGTGATCGATGCCGATTCGCCTACGCCAGATGCCGACGCTACGCCGACGCCCGTGGCTGGCAATCCACCGGCGATCGAAGCCCCGCCGCTGCGTGATGGGCGGCCCACCCACGAGCAATTGATGGCTCGAGTCATCGCCAACGGCATCTTGCCTGAACAGTATCAGGCCTACGCCGACCGGCGCTGGGGCAGGGGCTGGAAGATCCATCCGAATGGCCGCACCCTGGCCTGGGATGAACTCGAACGCTATCGCAATGACCCGTCCGGGTATGCCGACAAGATTGAGTCTGAACTGAACCTGGCCTCGCGCGGGAGGACCGCATGATGCGTATCGCCCATTTTTCCGATCTGCACTACGGCAGCAAAACGCTCGCGGAAGCGGATCGCTGCTTCGCTTTTGCCGTCAGTCGGGCCATTGCCCTTGGGGTCGAGGCGGCAGTGGTGTCAGGCGATGCGACCGACCATGCCCTGGACCTGCACAGTCCGGCCGCGGAGCGACTGTTCGCGCAGGTACGCCGACTGGCAGACCACTGCCCGGTGCTGCTGCTGCAGGGGACGTTTTCTCATGAGCCACCGGGCACCCTGGCGATCTTCAAGATGCTGGGCGGAAGGTTTCCAGTGCATGTGGCAGATCGCATCGAGCAAGTCGCGCTCACTGCTCGTGGTCAATGGCTTGCTTCAACGGGCTGGTGCTTCGACGCACTGCCAGCCGGTACCCGTGCCTTGTTCTCCTGTGTGCCAACAGTGAATAAGGCGGTGGTGGCGGCAACGGTCGGGCCAACCGATGCCGCAGAAGCGGTGGGTGAGCACCTGGCAACCTTGCTGCGCGGTTACGCGCCGATCAATCGAATTGCGCGAAACCAGGGAATACCGACCATCGGCCTAGCGCATGGCACGGTGTTCGGCTGCCTGACCGAGCACGGCGTGCCGATGGCCGGTTTCGATCACGAATTCACTACCGGGGCCTTGTTCGCCGCAGAGGCGCAGGCCTTCCTGCTCGGCCATATCCATCGGCATCAATCGTGGACGCAAGACGGCCGGGCAGGGCGGCAGACCATCGCCTATTCTGGCTCCATTGGCCGCTTCCATTACGGCGAGGAAGGTGAGAAGGGGTTTCTGCATTGGGAAGTCGATGCCGAGTCGGCGCGTTTCACGCTCGAATCGACACCAGCACGCCGGACAGTCGATATCGTGTTTGATGGCAAACCCAATCTCGAATCTTTGCGGTTGGCCGTTGCGCAGCAGGAGATTGCCGGAGCTTCGGTGCGTGTGCGCTGGAGTGTTGCCGACGAAGACCGCCACGAGGTCGACCGCGCGGCGATCGCGCGGCTGCTCGAGGGTGCCGCAGAAGTCAAGCTGGAGGGGCGCATCGTTCCGGTGGTGCGCACACGGTCAGCCGGCATTTCGCAGTTGCCGCACTTGGCGGACAAAGTTCGCGCTTGGGCGGCAGTGACCGAAGTGACGCCAGAGCCACTGCTCGCGTGCCTGCAATTGCTCTCGACCCACCCGCCTGACGCGATCGCCGAGGTTCTGCTGCGGACGCAAGCGGCTTCTTGCCAAAATCGTGGCGAGGAGCCTATCGGCACTCCGGCGCCGGAGTTGCAAAAAATCGTCCGTTCAGCCGCTTCTTGATGGATGTTAGGGTTGAGTGCGAGGCATACTTTGGCCGTTGTAATGCAGTCCAGCGTCTGCAAGCACCGCAAGCGTGAAGATGGCGAGGATTGTCGCAATGGTAAGTTTTCGGCATGAAAATGACACTCGCGGCTGGCGAGCATCAGACCTCATTCTTAACTTTTCGAGGATTGGGTTTGAACATTACGCATCGGGCATAGGTGGCTTCGATAACTTCCATCTCGGGGACGCGGCGACTCTTGAAATTCATGGCACGACAACCGTACGGAAACCGCGTGTCGTAGGTCATGAAATAATGGACACATTTGCCGCAGGACATCGTGGATGCTTTGGAGTGCAAAGGTGAACCTCGCCAGACGTGGAGCGCCACCGTGGTGCCAGAATGTGCCTCGGCAGCTTTTTATTCGGATTCAATAACATTCGATGCTTACGCGCACGGTGCCCATCGTCAGAAGTCCTTCGAATCTGCAGTCAGCCCACTGATGTCTGAGATTAACTTCGGCTACAATCCGGCCCCCGCTGAGTCCAAGGCTTCGAAGGCAGCGGCAACGCAAGATGATAATGGAGCGAGAACAACCATGCTTGACCTGACCGAATCCGAACCCCTGTCTGATGAAAATGATCGTGCCTCCCTGGTTTCTGAGCGGCTTCTGGCAGACGCCGAAGCCAAGGTCCGCGCGCTTGCCCAAAAGGACGAATTCCACGAGGATTTTGACGGCAAGCATTGTGTCGAGTGCGAGGCGCTGATCCCGGAAATTCGTCGGCGCCCGGTCGCCGAAGGTGGCCACGGCAAGGTTCGGTGCTGCGATTGCCAGACTGCGATCGAAAACCGCAGGAAGTTTTACGCGGCGTGACTAGGACAGACATCAGTCGAGGAGTGATCGCCTCGGCCAGTGTCCTGAAGTCACAGTGGGCACACCAATGCTTTCAGGATTCAATGCAATAAAGAGTTTCTCATCGGCCGCCGTTACCGATGATGTCGGCCCTCGTCAGGAAACAACGGTGACGACAATTTCCCGAGATTGTCTAGCCGTTCGGTGTTCCCAGAGGTAAATACCCTGCCAGGTGCCGAGCAGGAGTTGGCCTTGGCCAATGGGCACGGTGACTTACGATGACGTGAGCACACTTCGTCCGTGAGCCGCCATGTCATCGCTGCCTTCCGTCTGATGCAGAGTAAGCGTCCAACCGATCCCTATTGGCTTACGCCTCGGGTTGAGATAGGGGCTCCGCCCGCAGGGGCAATAGCGAATCGATCTGGCTGTTGAGGCAGGTCGGCAATTTCTCCAACGTATCGCGCAGCCAAGCCGCTGGATCGAGGCCATTGAGTTTCGCTGTACCGAGTAATGTCTGA
>CAISUK010000387.1 GCA_903888645.1 uncultured Pseudomonadota bacterium
CCAGGGAATCATTGTCATGAACATTCTGCGCAGGAAATTGCTCAAAGGGGCCGGTTCCGGCGCCGCTTTGGCGGCCGCCCTGGCCGCCGGCCTGCTTAAACCGCTGCAGGCGCTTGCCAGCGAATGGAACAGGGCGGCATTCGAGGCCAAGGACGCCGCTGGCGCCCTCAAGGGGATCGGCGCAACTGGCCTCGCCGAGAGCGGCGAGCTCATTCTCAAGGTGCCGGAAATCGCCGAAAACGGCGCCGTCGTCCCGGTCGACATCGTCAGCAACATCCCCGATACGACCGAGATTTCCGTCATCATCGAGAAGAACCCGTTTCCCCTTTCGGCGCGCTTCAAGTTTGCCAATGGCGCGCAGGGCGAGGTTTCGGTGCGCCTCAAGTTCGCCCAGACATCGATGGTGAAGGTCGTCGCCAAAGCCGGCGACAAGTTCTACACCGTGCAGAAGGAAGTGAAGGTCACCGTCGGCGGTTGCGGCGGCTGAACGAATTTCATAAGAGGAATCGACATGGCAGATCCGATGAAAATCCGCGCGACGATGAAGGGCGACATTACCGACGTCCGCGTCTTGATGGGCCACGCCATGGAAACCGGGCAGCGCAAGGATGGCGACGGCAATCTCATTCCGCCGCATTTCATCCAGACACTAACGGTGGCGATCAACGGCAAGGTGGTTGTCGAAGGCGAAACCGGCACTGCGGTATCGCGCAATCCGGTATTCGGCTTCAAGGTCAAAGGGGCCAAGATCGGCGACAAGGTCACCATCAGCTGGATCGATAACAAGGGTGACAGTCGTAGCGACGAAGCTACCATCGCCTGAGCATTGCGATGCCGTCGAGAACCATTGAAAGGGAACAGTCGATGCGCAACAAAATGCTGGCGGCGGCAAGCATTGTCGTGCTGCTGGCACTGCCGTTCGTGGCCAACGCTCAGGACAAAACCATACAAGCCATCGAGCGTTATCGCGAGATGCTGGCCGATGACAATCCCGCCGAACTCTATGAACTGCGCGGTGCGGAGCTTTGGCGAAAACCGCGCGGGTCGCAGCAGGTTTCGCTCGAGCAATGCGACCTCGGCCTTGGCGCTGGCATCGTCAAGGGCGCTTATGTGCGGACACCGCGCTATTTTGTCGATGCCGGCAAGGTCATGGACATCGAATCGCGGATCGCCTGGTGCATGGTGACGCTGCAAGGTTTCACCGCTGGCGAAATCGCCAAGCGTCCGTTCGGTAGCGAGACCTATAAATCAGACATGGAAGCCTTGGTCACTTATGTGGTCAGCCAGTCCAAAGGCATGAAGATCGACGTTTCCACAGCGCAGCCGCAGGAGCAGCATGCCTACGACATGGGCAAGCAAATTTTTGCCCTGCGCAGCGGCTCCTATGACTTCGCTTGTGCGACTTGTCATGGCGACAGAGGCAAGCGCATCCGCCTGCAGGAGCTGCCCTACCTGAGCGACCCCAAGGACGCCGGCCGCGCCTACATCGGCTGGCCGGCCTATCGCGTTTCGCAGGGCGAGATGCGCACCATGCAGTGGCGCATCAACGATTGTTTCCGCCAGCAACGATTTCCCGAGCCGCAATATCTGTCGGACTCGGTCAATGCCCTCATCATGTTTCTGGCAGTGAATGCCAATGGCACGGTCTATAACGGCCCGGCCATCAAGCGCTGAGGAGTCGGGTGATGAATCGCAACTTCGTTCTGTGCATCCTGGCGTGTACCTCGCTGCTCGCGCCGTCAGTTCAGGCTGAGGCGCCCGACCTTAGCCAGGAGGCCATGGCCATGATCAGGCGCGACTTCCAGCCCAGGGGCAGCGCCGGACTGAACCGGCTCGACCAGGACGCCGTGCAGGCGGTCTGCAACCGTTTTGCCAACAAGCCGCCGCAACAATTGATGGGCTTGCTCCAGGCCGATCAACAAGCCGCCATCAAATTCCCCGCCGACGGCAATCTGCTTGGCGACTGGAAAGCCGGCGAGGCACTGGCGCAAAGCGGCCGCGGCCTGACCTGGAGCGACAGCCCCGGTACTGCCGTCGGTGGCAATTGCTACAACTGTCACCAGTTGTCGCCGGCCGAACTTTCCTTTGGCACGCTCGGCCCCAGCCTCCTGAAGTTCGGCAAGCTGCGCGGCAACACGGCGGAAACGCAACGCTACGTCTACGGCAAGATCTACAACGCCAAGGCCGCCAATCTCTGCTCCAACATGCCGCGCTTCGGCCATGTCGGTGCGCTTGGCGAGAAACAGATCAAGGATCTGGTGGCCCTTATTCTCGATCCCGAGTCGCCTGTCAATAAGTAAGCCGAAGCGCGGCGATGGTCGGTCGGCCAACGGACACTCAAGAAATTCGTCATTCCGGCGGAAGCCGGAATCCAGGAATTTATTCGCTCTTTCTGGATTCCGGCTTCCGCCGGAATGACGGCCGAATGAGTCTCCTGTGCGACGAAGTGAGTTTGGTGGCATCCGTGGCCGGGGCCGTCGGCGAGCAATGAACCGCCGTGAATTCCTCGAAGTGCTTGCCGCTGCAGCTGCGGCAGGGCTGCCGCTCGATGCCCCGGATGCGCTGGCGGCGCAAGGTGGCGAACAATTCTACGATCTGCCTGGTTTCGGCAACGTGCATCTGCTGCACTTCAGCGATTGCCACGCGCAACTGTTGCCGCTCTGGTATCGTGAGTCTTCGCTCAATATCGGCGTCGGCGCCGCTTCAGGCAAGCCGCCGCATCTGGTCGGGGAAAAGCTGATCCATGCCTATGGCATCGCGCCCGGTTCGGCGCAGGCTCACGCCTTCAGCCATCTCGATTTCACGCAAGCGGCCAGGACTTATGGCAAGGTCGGCGGCTTCGCCCATCTCGCCACGCTGATCCGGCACCTGCGTGGCAGCCGTCCCGACGCCCTGCTCCTAGACGGCGGCGATACTTGGCAGGGCACAGCCACGGCGCTCTGGTCGAAAGGGCAGGACATGGTCGATGCCTGCAAGTTGCTCGGCGTGGACATGATGAGTGCGCATTGGGAATTCACGCTGGGCGCCGGGCGCGTCCGGGAGATCGTCGACAAGGACTTGGCCGGCAAGATCGAATTTCTCGCCGGCAACGTCAAGACTGCCGACTTCGGCGATCCGGTGTTCAACGCCTATGCCATGCGCGAAATGAATGGTGTTGCGGTGGCCGTCATCGGCCAGGCTTTCCCCTATACGCCCATCGCTCACCCACGCAATCTGTTCCCTGATTGGACTTTCGGTTTGCGCGAAGAGGAATTGCAGCAGACTGTCGATCAGGTCCGCGCCAAGGGCGCGCGCGTCGTCATATTACTTTCACATAACGGCATGGACGTCGACCTGAAGATGGCCAGCCGTGTCAGCGGCATCGATGCCATCCTTGGCGGCCATACGCATGACGGCGTGCCGCTACCAGTCACGGTGAAAAATCGCGGCGGAAAGACACTGGTGACGAATGCCGGATGCAACGGCAAATTTATCGGCATCCTCGATTTCGACGTCCGCGACGACCGCATCCGCGACTTTCGCTACAAATTGCTTCCGGTATTCGCCAACCTGCTCGAAGCGGACCGCGAAATGACGGCTTTGATCGCGCGGATTCGGGCGCCATTCCAGGCCAGGCTCGACGAGAAACTCGCCGTGAGCGAAGAGCTGCTCTACCGTCGCGGCAATTTCAACGGCTCCTGGGATCAGCTGATCCTCGACGCCATGCTTGCGGTCAAAGGTGCCGACATGGCCTTCTCGCCCGGCTTCCGCTGGGGAACGGCCATCCTGCCCGGCCAAACCATCACCATGGAACAGTTGCTGGCACAGACCGCAATCACTTATCCGCAGTCGACGCTGACGGAAATGAGTGGCGCCACCATCAAGGACATCCTCGAGGACATTGCCGACAATCTCTTCAATCCCGATCCCTACAAGCAGCAGGGCGGCGACATGGTGCGGGTCGGCGGCATGAGCTACAGTTGTGCGCCGACAGCAACCATCGGTTCGCGTATCGGCGACATGCGAGTGAATGGCAAACCGATTTCCGCCGACAAAATCTACAAGGTGGCTGGCTGGGCTTCGGTCTCCGATGCGGCGCGGGAACAGGGCGGCGAGCCGATCTGGGAGATCGTCGCCCGTTACCTGCGCGACCAAAAGACCATTGCGCCGCGCCGGCTCAACGTGCCGAAGCTCATCGGTGTCGAAGGCAATCCCGGCATCGGCTGAAATTTTGAAGGCGCCCACGGCGATTCCGTAACGTAACTTAGGTGCGGCATGCAAGAGATCAAAGCCATTCAAGAGGATTGCGAACCCGGCGAAAGCTGTGTCACGATCCGCCAATCATGCAATAGTTCTCGTCACGAAATACGCAATCAATCCGCCAGTCGAGAGGGAGTTCCATGGAGTTGATTCTGTGGCGCCATGCCGAAGCCGTCGATGCCGAATTCGGCCAGCCTGACCTGACGCGTCACCTCAGCGAGCGAGGGGAGAAACAGGCACGTCGCGTTGCCCGCTGGTTTCGCCAACAGCATCCTGGAAAACTACGGATCGTCGTCAGCCCGGCGCACCGGACGCTGCAGACTGCTCACGCGCTGGCAATGCCCTTTGAAGTCGAGGAACGGATTGGCCCAGCTGCCGACGTTGCTGACCTGATCGCCGCCGCTGGCTGGCCTGAAGCCGGCGGCAGTGTCCTGCTTATCGGCCATCAGCCAACGCTGGGGCGGTTGGCGGCGCTGCTGCTTTCCGGCCAGGAAGCGGACTGGGCGATAAAGAAAGGCGCCCTCTGGTGGTTTTCTCGGCGTGACCGCGAAACCGTGCTCAGCGCCGTCATTGCTCCGGACAAACTGAAATCATACTGAATACCGCGTGGATCTTGACGCTCGCATTGCCTAATACGCAAGCCAATCGCAACTACTCTTCGCTCAATTCCGCGGTGGCGAAGTCGACCGCTTTCGCGTAGCAGTCAATGACCTTGGTGATGTCGATTTTCAATTTTGCGGCAAACAGCGAAGCCTGCACAAGGCTGCACCGCTCCATGGTGATCGCCAGCGACAGGTAAGGGGCGTACGGTCCTTCGTCGTTGGCCAGGACTGCAACGACATTGGCCGGCAAGGGCATCTGCTGGATGACGCGATCCAGGGGACAGCCGAGCAGCACGTCGATTACGGAAAGCAATCCCACCAGAAACAGTTCTTCGCTCGCTGCCCTGTTGTCTGTCGGGGCCAATGATTCGAGAAATTGGCCGCGTGTCAGGGCCAGGACCAGCAGCGTCTGGTCGCGTCCGTCGTTGCTGCCCAGCTTGAATAGGGCGATTGACAGCCAGCGATAGAGGGAGTCGCGCCCCATCACCAGGATTGATTCCTCCAGTCCGGACATTTGCCGGCCAAATCCGTAGGCCGGGGAATTGCCGATCTTCAACAGTTTCAAGACAATGGCCGGATCTCTCTTGGCGGTGGCGACGATCTGCGCTGGCGGGGCCTCGGCGCGGACCTGATGGAGCATCTCCACAATGACCAGGCGGCTCCCGGTAATTGATTCGGATTGGTCGACGCTATCGACCGTGGTGGGAAATTGACCAATGGTGAAGGTAAATCCCATCGACCTACAGAGGCGGTGTTCGGCCCAGGTCTCGACGCCATTGGCCACGAGAATGGTCGCCTTGCCGCGGTTCTGTGCCTGCTTGACCTGTGCTTCGATGACCGGCAATTCGGCGCCCTGGAAATCGAAGACCAGCATGTCCGGCTGATGTTCCGCTCCCGCATCGAGGAATTGCGCAACAGGCAAGGCGACGCGTCCTCCCACCGATTTGACGGCCGAGATGAGTTTTTCTGTTTCACTCCGATCCGTCGCGGAAAGAAGAAAGAAGGTGTTTCTCGAGGCGATCCCGGCGAAATTGGCGGTTGGCCATTGTGCCGGCGTCACCGGCAGGACAATGAGCCGCTTCTCGACAAATTGCGCAATACGCTCCTGCTGCAGCGCTTCAAAAAGTCGTTGCCCGGAAATCTCTTCTCCCTGAGTGGCCGAGCGCGGCGCAAGAAGGTATCCGCCAATGCGCACATGACCGTCGATCATCTCGTTCCAGCCGACGAAGACGCGATCGACCGGCGGCGGCCGGGCCGCGACGGCGCGCGGCAAAGGCTGCGCCGTCGCCGGCTGGATCGGCTTGTCGGAACGCTTCCGGAAGAAAATGCCAAGCAGTCTGGATAGGAAATTCATGGTATTCAAAACGCCTCGACAGGGGCCACGACCAAAGCTGCTTTACCGGCAGGCAATGTTATCCGAAAATGATAAGCACATTGTCGGGATAATTGAGTATCGCGTTGGCGATCCCGGCAGCGGCGGTGCGCGATAGCGAATCGGGAGGCGAGCTTTTTGCCGAGGATGGTGGGGCAGTCCTGCCGGAAAGGCTATAAAATCGTCTACGGCATAATTTCCGGGCGGGTCGCTAACAAATGCACACTCATCGCATCTCCATTGCGCGCGGATTCACCCTGATAGAGGTGATGGTCGTCGTGCTCATCCTCGGCATTCTCGCCTCGCTGATCGTGCCGAAAATCATGGGCAAGCCGGACGAAGCGCGCGTCATCGCCGCCAAGCAGGACATCGCCTCCATTGCCCAGGCGCTGAAGCTGTACCGCCTCGACAATCGCCGCTACCCGACCACTGAGCAGGGACTGCAGTCTTTGGTGACGAAACCGGAGACCCTGCCCGTGCCGCCCAACTGGAAGAGCGGCGGCTACATCGAGCGGCTACCCAAGGATCCGTGGGGCAGTCCCTACCAATTCCTGAATCCCGGACTGCACGGCGAGATCGACATATTCAGCCTCGGTGCCGACGGCGCACCCGGCGGCGAGGGCAACGACGAAGACATCGGCAATTGGATGCTCTAGGAGGATCGACTGCGGTCCCGCGCGACTTCGGAAGTCGCCGCATTGATGCCGGTCAGCGTGGCTTCACGCTGATCGAGTTGCTGGTGGTGCTGGTGATCCTGGGTATTGCGCTGGTTTTGGTCGGCGTCAATTTCACCACCAGCGAGCGGCAGCATCTGCAGGATGCCAGCGAGCGGATCGGTCTGTTGCTGCAATACGCGGCCGACAAGGCCAGGGTGTCGGGGCGCATGCTGGGCTGGTCGGCGACCAAGTCGGGATATGCATTCCAGGTTCAGGATCCGGATACGCGCCAATGGCTGGCCCTGAGCGATGACGACAGCTTGCGCCCGCGCCAGTTCGATCATGACATCCGATTGGTGTCGGCCAGCGAAGACGGCGTCATGTTGCAGAGTGGCCAGATGGTGACGTTTTCAGCCTCGGGCAGCAATGCCGCGGTCGACATTGTGCTGGGCCTCGATGACGAACGTGCCGCAATCAAGATCGCGCCGACCGGCAACTATGACATCAGCTTTGCCTCGACGGCGTCAGCCCGGCCTTGATGGAAACGCCATGAGCGCAGAAGGGAACCGAAAAGGACAGCCCGGAGCGATCTCCGGCTTTACCCTGATCGAAGTGCTGGTGGCGATGGCCATTCTGGCGCTGACCTTGGCGGCGGCGGGGCGCGCTGCCGGCATGGCCGCCGACCAGAGCAACGAAATCAAGATCCATGTGCTGGCCGACCTGGTCGCGGAAAACGTCTTGTCCGGACATCGCGCCCGGCAGGACTGGCTCAACCCGGGCAGCTATGCCGGCAGTGCCCGGCAGGCAGGCCTCACCTTCAACTGGAGCGAGGAAGTCTCGCCGACGCCGAACCCCAGCTTCCTCAAGCTGGTCGTCAGCGTCAAGGACCCGGCCGATGCGTCGCACGAGCTGCGCCATCTGGTCGGCTTCCTGGTCAGGCCGGCGCCGCGCTGACATGGCTGATCGCTTTCGCCAGCGCGGCTTCACGCTGCTCGAGGTCATCGTCGCGCTGGCCATCTTCGCCATCCTGTCGACGCTCTCCTATCGGGCGCTGTCGGCATTGATCGAGACCCGCGAGCGGGTCATGCAGGAAACCCGGAAATGGCGCGAAGTCATGCTGTTTTTCAGCCACGTCGAACAGAATGTCCGGCAGCACGTCGGCCGCAGCATGCGTGACGCCCAGGGAGAATCGCGAGCGGAATGGCTCGGCAGGATCAATCTGGCCAGCCAGGATGAAGCCCGCCTGGAATTTTCGCGGCTGGGCGCGGCCGATCGGAGCGGCTTCCTCGCCGATACGCGGCGCATCGGCTATCGGCTCAAGGCGGGCATGATCGAGGAAATGATCTGGCCGGCGATGGACCTGGCACCCAACAGCACACCGGCCGCCTACCCGGTGCTGGGCAACGTCAAGACCTTGGATCTGCATTACCTGGTCGGCGACGGCAATCGCTGGGTCGATGAATGGCCGCTTCACGAAGCGAAACCGCGGCCCTGCCCCGATGCCGTCGAAATGACCGTGACCTTGCAGTCGGGCGAAGTGCTGACACGGATCATCTCGCTGCTATGACAAATGTGCGCGGCGTACGGCAGCAGCGCGGTGTCGCCGTGGTCGCGGCGATGCTGCTCGCCGCCCTTACCACGGTGCTGGTCGGCTCGCTGGTTTATTCGCAGCATCTGCTGGTGGCGGAACTTGAGAACCACGCCAACCTGACGCAGTCGTGGTGGATCGACGAGGCCGGTATCGAGTGGGCCAAGATCATTCTCGACGAGGACCAGAAGAGCGGACCGGTCGACCACCTGCAGGAGACTTGGGCGAAAGTGCTGCCGGTGACAGCGGTCGAAGGCGGCGAGGTCACCGGCTCGATCGAGGACGCGCAGCGCCTGTTCAACCTCAACAATTTGCAGGACGCAGCGAAGGGCTTGGATCGGCAGTCGATATTCGGCAGAATGCTGGGCCGGCTCGATTTGCCGCATGAACTCGCCGCCACGCTGAGCGACTGGATCGATGCGGACAGCATCGAAACAGCCAACGGCGGCGCCGAAGACGATTATTATCTGGGACTTTCGCCACCTTATCGCGCCGCCAACCAGCCACTGACGGAAATGGGCAACCTTTACAGAATCAAGGGATTCGACAACGCCGCGGTGGACAAACTGTCCGGCCTTGCCACGGTGCTGCCGGAAAGGACGCCGGTGAATGTCAATACGGCGCCGCCGGATGTGCTGCTGAGCGTCCTCGACGGCGCCGATCTGGCCGATGTGCAGACCTTGATCGCCTCGCGCAACGTCGCCTGGTTCACCGATGTCGGCGACTTTGCCAAACGCATAGCCGGCGGCACCATGAAATTTGACGAGAATTCCATCTCCGTGAACAGCACTTATTTTCTGGTGACTTGCAACGCCCGTTTCGGTCGCGCCAACTCGCGGATGCAGGCGCTGATCGTGCGCAGGGGCGGCCGTCCGCTGACCGTATGGAAAAGGTTTGGTTGAACCGTGACTACCTTGCGCCTTTTCGTCGCCGAAGATTTTTCCGCCGATGCGGCCCACGAATGGGTCTTGCTCGACGAGGGCCGGCAGCGGCGCAGCGGCGCCGACAAACTCGCGGCGCTGCCGGCGGCGCACCGCATCGAAGTGGTGGTGCCGGCCCGCTGGGTCTGCTTCCAGAAGGCGCGAATTCCCGAGGGCAATCGCCGCCGCGCGTTGACGGCCCTGGCCTACCTGATCGAGGACGATCTGGTCGCCCCGCCCGAGAGCGTGCATGTGGTCCCGGTCGAGGCCGGCAATGGTGGAGCTAGCGGGGAAAGCGTGCTCGCTGTCATCGACAAGGCCCTGCTCAAGCGCCTGCTCGACGGGCTGGCGCAAGCCGGCATTCGGCCGAATTGCCTGTACCCGGCTTCGCTGCTGCCGCCGCTGCTCGAGGTGAGCTGGGCGGTGGTGCGCGAACGCGGCGAAGCGTTCTTGCGCACCGCCGCCGCGCAGGGTTATGCGCTCGGCAAGTCCGATGCGACCAACCCGCCGCCGCTTCTTTCAGTGGTGCTGGCGGAGGCGCGCCTCGCCGGCAACGCACCGGCACAAATTATCGTCCATGGCGACCAGCCCGATTGCGCAGCATGGAGCCAAGCTTTGGGCGTACCCGTGCAGGCCGCCAGCGAACCCGGCTGGAAGAGCGCGCCGCGCAGCAACGCAGTGGACCTACTGCAGGGCGAATTTGCGCCGCCGAGCGCGATTTGGGAAACGCTCAAGCTGGCCCGGCCGGCGCTGATCATCGGCGCGGTCGCGCTGGCCGTCAGCCTGGCCGGTTTGTGTTTCGACTGGGCGGCGAAGAAGTTCGAGGAGCGGCGCATCGACGGGGCGATGACGGCGCTGTTCAAGGCCACCTTTAGCGATGCCACGGTGATCGTGGACGCGCCCTTGCAGATGCGCCGCAAGCTCGCTGAAATGCAACACGCCGCCGGCCAGGTGGAATCCGGCGATTTCCTGCCGATGCTGGCGGCGCTGTCGACGCGGCTGGGTGCCCTGCCGGCTGACGCCGTGCGCAGCATGGCCTACGAGAAAGGCGTGCTCACTTTGCACCTGCTCTCGCCTTCGCGGGAAGCGGCGCAGGCGCTGCAGGGCAAGCTCGCCGTGCCGGGGCTGACGCCCGAGTTAGGCGACCTCAAGGTTGCCCGCGGCGGCGTCGAGTTCGATCTCGTCGTCAAGGCCGGCAACCCATGATGGCCACACTGCAGGGGCGCTGGCAGCGTTATTCGGCGAAGGAGCGGCGCATCCTGATCGCGCTCGGCGTGCTGGTGCTGGCGCTGCTCGTCTATGCCTTTGTCCTGCTCCCGGTGCAGAAGAGCCGCGCGCATCTGGCGACAAGCCTGCTGCAGAAACAGTCGCAGCTTCAGGAAATGAAAATGGCCGCGGCGCGCATCTCGGCGCTGCGCCGCGCCTATCAGTCGGCCAAGGGCAAGCCTGCCGAGCTGAAAGCTTCGGTGGAAACGTCAGCGCGGCTGCACGGTCTGGCCGGACGGATCGGCACGCCACGGCAAAATGGCGACGGCGACATCGAATTGACCATCGCCGCCATTGCCTTCGATAGCTGGGCGGCCTGGATCGAAGCCCTGCAGGGCGAGCACCAGATACGCGTCAAGCGCTGCCTGGTCGAGCCCGGCGGCGAAGCCGGTTCGGTGAAGATCCAGGCAACATTGACATCGTCATGAACCGGAAACTGGCCTGGGCCTTGGGCATGGTCTGCTACCTGGCGGCGCTGGTGGCGCTGGCGCCGGCGACCCTGTTGGCACGTCTGGTCGAGCAGCAGTCGCAGGGGCACCTGCAAATTGCTGCGGCCAGCGGCACGGTTTGGTCGGGTCAGGCGCAACTGCTGGTGCAGGGCAATGCACCGGTGGACCAGGTGGCGATCGGCCCGCTGCGCTGGGAACTCCAGCCCTTGCAGTTGCCGCTCGGCCGGTTGCAGGCTGCGCTCGCGCTGAATGGCGGCGCGCCGCTGTGGCTGACCCTGGACGCGGCGCGCCTGCACCTCGAACATCTGGCCGTCGAGCTGCCGGTTGCCGCCATCGGCCAGTTTTCGCCGAGCTTCCGCGCCGTGCGCATGGACGGCCGGCTGGCCATTCGCGGCGACGACCTGTCTTATGCCGATGGAGTTTTGCAGGGCGAGCTGACCATGGACTGGGCGGGTGCCACTTCCCCGTTCAGCCAAGTCAATCCCCTCGGCAACTACCGCATCACCGTCAAGGGCGATTCGTCTGGCATCAATCTAAGACTGGCAACGCTCGCCGGCCCGCTGCAAATGCAGGGCAGCGGCAGCATCAAGGGTAGCCAGGGCCTGGTCTTCAGCGGAGAGGCCCATGCCGATCCGGAAAAACGCCAGGCCCTGGCCGAATTCCTGCGCGTCATCGGCGACGAGCAACCGCAAGCTAGCGGTAGCCATCGCCTCAGCTTGACCGGGCAGTAATATTGGAAACGGATAACGTAACACTCCTCCCTCTCCCTCAATCCCTCTCCCGCCAGGGGAGAGGGAAGCTGCCTATCTCCCCTATCCCCTGGCGGGAGAGAGGCCGGGAGAGAGGGGGCGACGCAACACCAATCGCCTCGCCTTCACATTCTGGTTAATTCTCAGATCGGATGAAGCCGCCATCAACAATCCGTTACCGCTTTCTCGATTTCGCCAGAGGTTGCGCGGTGCTGCTGATGGCCTGCTACCACTTCGGTTTCGACCTCAACATGAACGGCCTTCTGCACCAGGATCTCAACCACGATCCAAAATGGCTGGCGGCGCGCACCCTGATCCTGTCAACTTTCCTCTTCATCTCCGGCGCCAGCCTGGTGCAGGCGGCACAAGCCGGATTCCCGCGCTATTGGCAACGGCTGGCGTGGCTGGCCGGTGCCGCCGCGCTGGTCAGCATTGGCAGCACCCTGATGTTTCCGGCAAGCTGGATATTCTTCGGTGTGCTCCATTTCATCCTGGTCGCGGGTCTCATCGGCAGGCTGCTGGCCGGTCACGAGCGGCTCAATCTCGGCCTCGGCATCGCCCTCATCGCGCTTGGCCTGTTCTATGCCAATCCGCTATTCGACCGGCCGCTATTGCAATGGCTGGGCTTGATGACCTTCAAGCCGATCACCGAAGATTATGTGCCGCTAATTCCCTGGTTCGGCGTGGTGCTGCTCGGCATGTTCGTCGGCCGCCGCCGCGCCTGGCTGGGGCATGCTGAACAGCGGCTGTCTGCCGTGCCGGATGGGGTGGTCCGGCCGCTGGCGTGGTCCGGAAGGCACAGCCTGGTCATTTATCTCGTCCATCAGCCGATTCTGCTGGGGCTGCTTTGGCTATTCCTGCAATTGAAGTGAAGGGTGGCAATCCATGAGCAAGGTCCATGCGCTGTTTGGCAAAGTTCGTTTTACCGACCGCGGGCACGATCTCTTCAGCCTGCTCAACTACGCGATGGTCGGCGTGCTCGGCGTTGTTTTCGCCTGCTGGACCTGGGTGCTACTGGCGCCGGCGCCGCTCCCGACGCCGGCCACCCTGCCGGCAGGCTCGCCGGTGCTGGCGCCGGCGATCGCCTCGGCGCACTGGTTCGGCGGCGGTGCGGCGGCTGGCGCTGTGACGCAGAATGTCAATTACAAACTGCTCGGCGTCTATGCCAGCGACGGCGAGCACCCCGGATTCGCCATTCTGCAGCAGGCCGACGGCAAGCAGATCGTGGCCGTGCTGCACCAGGCGTTCGTACCCGGGCTGGTGCTGCAATCCATCAGCGGCGATTCCGTGACGATCGATAATAGCGGCGCGCCGATGAGCCTGAAGATGGAAGCGAAAGCCGCCAATGCCAAGCCGGCAGCGCGTCTGGGGCCTTGACGGCGAAGTTGGGGCGGGCGGCGACAACGCCTCTTTTTGACCCGCCACGCAGCATGCGTTACGCATTTCTCGCGCGGTCAATCCACCGAAAAATCCTATCCTGTTCAAGTGCCTATAACTAAAGATATAGTACTTTTGTATGATTGCAAAAAGGATGTTTCCTATGTAAAGTAGCTCACGGTCTTAATGATATGGACTCCAAGGCCGCCCGCTCATTGCCGAATCAAACTTAATTTCTTTAGGGGATACAACGCATGAACAAGAAACTTCAATTGGCCGTTCTGGCCGCGCTTTCCGCTGGTTCAATTGGTTTTGCTTCGACGGCGTCTGCTGCGAATGCCAACCGTTCCGGCGTTGCCTGTGCCACGCTGCCGACATACGCGGATCTGAAGGCAGCGCTTGCCGCTGCCACCAACACTGCCCAGGGTGGCACCCAGACTAACGACAACGGTGGTTTTCATTTGCCGATGTGGGCAACGCTGGTCGATTCGACCGGCCGTGTCTGCGCCGTCGCCAAACTCGATAACACCGATCCATGGCTTGGCAGCCGCGTCATTTCGGCGCAGAAGGCCAACACGGCCAATGCCTTCAGCATCCAGGGCCTCGCCCTTTCGACCGCCAACCTCTATAGCGCGGTCCAGCCGGGCGGTTCCCTCTATGGCCTGCAGCACAGCAACCCGGTTAACACCCTTGTCGCATATCGCGGCGACGGCGCTGCCTTCGGCGGTTCCAGCGACCCGATGGTCGGTCTGCGCGTCGGTGGCGTCAATGTCTTTGGGGGTGGTCTGGCCCTCTACAACGCCACCGGCCAGGCGATCGGCGCGATCGGCGTCAGCGGCGATACGTCTTGTGCCGACCATAACATCGCGTGGAACTTGCGTGCCGCCTTGGCAGGTAAAGGTGGCGTAGTCAACAAGGTTCCGGGTGGCGTCGGCACACCTGGCGACAACATCATTTTCGATATCACGGCCAACCCCGCTGGCGGTACCGGTGTGAGTACCAGTGGTTTCGGTCATGCCGGTTGTGTGAACACCGTGGCTCCGAATACGGCCAGCAATCCGGGCGTAGGCTTCTAATCCGAGGATCCAAATATCATGACGACCATGATCTTGACTCCCATTGGATGGAGTCGCGGCGGGGCGCTGAGGGCAGGGGCAATCGCTCTGGCTCTTGTGCTGTCCGGCTGCGGCGGCGGTAGTAGCAGCAGCACCCCTAGCAGCACCCCCTCGGTGGCCAGCCAGATTCAAACCTTGGTAGCAACGGGTTCGGCAACCGACTACGAGCAGGCGGTGAAATTGCTGGTGGATAATCAGGACAGTCTCTCTGCTGCTGATTTCGAAGCAGCCATGGCGGCCGTCTCGCAGACCTGATTGCTTCCAGTCCGAAATGGAAACGGCTCCGCTAAAACGGAGCCGTTTTTTTGCTTCTGGATCAGTCTATTCTTACTGGCTGGGTGCTGGAACGCCTGCGTTCATCGCGTCCTGCCGCATCGCATCACGTTGCTCCTTCGGCAGACTCTGCCACAGCTTGGCCTGCGAAACCTCGTGCTGATCGCTCGCTGCTTGCCCCGCCGATTCTTCATCGGGCATGGCTGGCTTGCCCTGCGCCTCCCAAGCCTTGCGCGCCTCGACGCCGGCATCTCGAAAGGCCTTGACGATCCGCTCGGTTTCCGCGCGTTGCCGAGCTCTTTCCTCCATCTGTTGGGCTTGGTAGCGATACCAGCCAACCAAGCCGAGCGCCCCTAGTGACAACAAGGCCAGCACGATTCTCAGGCGTCGCGACAGTTGCTGCATTTGCTGCAAATTCATCATCGTCAAACACGCTCCTTTCCATTGCGTCGTTGGCGCGTCATTATGTTTAGGTCATGACTGGCTTATCTTCCAGTGGCGTATTTTATCAATGCGCTTGATCTCGTCGTCGCCAAGCAGGATGCAGTCAGCGGCCAACAGTTCCTGAAGAGCCGGGCCAAAGGTAGGCGAAATCAAACGAAAGTTGCCGGTGGTGCCGGATCGACAGCAGATATACGGTGGTGTTGGCCTCCATGGCGGCCAAGCACTGCAGAAAACTCACGGTCAGTTTGGA
>CAISUK010000388.1 GCA_903888645.1 uncultured Pseudomonadota bacterium
CCGCCAGACGGATCGGAGGCATGCGCACGACATCGCCGATGCCGAGCCGGAAGTCGGGGCCGACGCGACCCTTGTTAACGCGGACCTCGCCACTGCGCAGAATGCGATAGACGTGGCTCTTGGGCACACCCTTGCAGACGCGCAGAAGATAGTTGTCGATCCGCTGTCCATCGCCCTCTTCGCCGACCTCCAGCGAAGTCGCAGAATCTTTGCTCAAGCCCTTCATTTGCAATATACTGCCTCAGGTTTTGCCGCTCCGCGGCCGATGTGCCCGACACTCCGAAGTGGCGTCGGTGGCATCCCCGGATTGTGTTGAATTCACGCCCGAATCAATTTATTTGGTTTGTCAGATCTGCCCAGTTGATCGATTTCGATCAGGCGGTTTGCGTGTTTCAGCGTTGAGCAGGCGCATGATTGCTTCCCCGTCCCGATGGACTTTCCCTGCGGACCCGGACCAGACCGTCGCGCCGTCATCTGCAAACCACAAAGGGAATTCTCGCTCGCCCAGAGGAGCGATGGTACTTGATTTGCGCGCTAGAGGCACTCGCACGATTGCTCGGTCCTGCCACCACGGAGGGTCATGCCTGACGCATGACACCCGATTGTTTGCAGGACTTGCCTGTCCCGACGTATCCGAATTTGACTTTGCCCCAGGACTGATGGAGAACCACACCAACAAGCAAAGCTGAGATTCTCCGTTCATGAAGCATGAGCGGACGGGTCCGTCGTGCCCCTGCCCAGCGCGCGGGAGCACACATGAAACGCATGTTATTCAATGCGACGCAGGCCGAGGAACTCCGCGTCGCGATCGTCGATGGCCAGAAACTGATTGACCTGGACATCGAGTCGGCCGCCAAGGAACAACGCAAGAGCAATATTTACAAGGCCGTCATCACCCGCATCGAGCCCAGTCTCGAAGCAGCGTTCGTCGATTACGGCACCGAGCGTCACGGCTTCCTGCCGTTCAAAGAAGTTTCACGGTCCTATTTCAAATCGGAAGGCGATCCGAGCCGCGCCCGTATTCAGGACGCGCTTTCGGTCGGCCAAGAGTTGATCGTGCAAGTCGAAAAGGACGAGCGCGGCAACAAGGGCGCCGCCCTCACCACCTTCATTTCGCTGGCCGGCCGTTACCTGGTGCTAATGCCCAACAACCCGCGCGGCGGCGGCGTCTCGCGCCGCGTCGAAGGCGAGGAACGGCAAGAACTGCGCGATGTGATGGACCAGCTCGAATCGCCTGCGGGCATGAGCCTGATCGCCCGTACCGCCGGCATCGGCCGCTCGGTCGAGGAACTGCAGTGGGACCTGAACTACCTCCTGCAACTGTGGCGAGCCATCGACGGCGCGGCGACTTCGCAGACTGGCGCCTTCCTGATCTATCAGGAATCCAGTCTGGTCATCCGCGCCATTCGCGACTATTTCCAGCCGGATATCGGCGAGATATTGATCGATACCGACGAAATCGTCGAACAGGCGCAGCAATTTATGGCTCACGTGATGCCTGGCAATGTCAGCCGGGTCAAGCGTTACCGCGATGACGTCCCGCTCTTCTCGCGCTTCCAGATTGAACACCAGATCGAGTCGGCCTATTCGCGGCAGGTCACCCTGCCCTCGGGCGGCGCCATCGTCATCGATCACACCGAAGCGCTCGTTTCGGTCGACGTCAACTCGGGCCGCTCCACCAAGGGCGCCGATATCGAAGAGACGGCGCTACGCACCAACCTCGAAGCCGCCGACGAAATCGCCCGCCAGTTGCGGTTGCGCGACCTCGGCGGCCTGATCGTGATCGACTTCATCGACATGGAAAGCACGCGCAACCAACGCGATGTGGAAAACCGTCTCCGCGACGCCCTGCATCACGACCGCGCTCGCGTCCAGACTGGCAAGATCAGCCGTTTCGGCCTGCTCGAACTGTCGCGCCAGCGGCTCCGTCCGGCGCTGGCCGAAACCAGCTACATCACCTGCCCGCGCTGCACCGGCACCGGCCATATCCGCAGCACCGAATCGGCCGCCCTGCACATCCTGCGCATCCTCGAAGAGGAAGCGATGAAGGAAAATACCGGCGCCCTGCACATTCAGGTTCCGGTCGATGTCGGCACCTTCCTGCTCAACGAGAAGCGCGTCGATATTTCCCATATCGAAGTGCGGCATCGCGTCGCGCTGGTGATCATCCCCAACCGTCACCTCGAAACGCCGCAGCACCAGATCGTCCGCCTGCGCCACGATCAATTGAATCTGGATACGGCCGCACTGCCCAGCTACCAGATGGTCGAAGCGCCCGCCGACGAAGCTTATCAGCCTCCCTCAGCACAGACAGAAGCCAAGCCAGTCAAAGTTGAAGCCGCGGTCAGGGGCATTACGCCCGACCAGCCGGCACCGATCGTTGAAGACAAACCCATCGCCAAGACCGCAGCGGCACCGGTGCCAGTACCGGAGCCCGGCCTGTTCAGCAAGATCTTCGCCTGGTTCGGCAGCGGCAAGGCGCCCGCACCGGCGCCAGTCGAGGTCAAGGAAGAACGCCCGGCCAAGCGCGAGCCGCGCGGCGAGGGCCGTGGCGACAACCGCCGCGGCGGCCGTAACGGTAACCGCAGCGGCGGCGGTCAACGCAATGAGCGGCGCGACGAAGGCCGCCCGGGCGAACGTCCGCAGCGCGTCGAGCCACAGGGTCAAGCCGACAAGGCCGACAAGAGCGAAGCCACACGCGAGGCTCGTCGACCGCGGCCGGAACGCAACGAAGCTCGCGATGAGCGAAAAGACGAAGGCCGCGAAGAAGTGCGCCAAGAGCGGCCTCCGGCCGAGCCGCGTCAGCCCCGGCCGCCACGGCCGCCCCGCCCGCCGCGGACACCACAGCAGCCCGGACCAGAAACCCCCGAAATTGGCAAACCGGGCAATGGCCAGGCAAATGCAGGCGATCCGGCGGCAAGTGAAACCGGCGAGGAAACCCAGCGCCGGCGAAGAGGCCGTGGTGGTCGCCGTGACCGCAACGAACGTCCCAATGAAAACGCAGTGGCTAAAACAGACCAACAACCTGCCGAAGCGATCGAAGGCGCGAACGAAGTTGTTTCAGCTCAAACTGCAGTTCAAACCTTCACCCCTTCGACCGCAGCACTACAGGTGGATCTTGCTGATGGTGCAAAGGTCGTGAATGTGGCCAATGCCGGAACGGGAGCAGAAATCCCAATCGCATTCATACCGCCGCAAACGCCAGTCGAGCCTGTGGCGCACGCTGAAACAAGCGCCCCTGAAGCAGCAATTGCAGTTGTCGAAAACGCAGCGAGTTCGAGCGTTCCTGTCGCAGTCGACCAACTGATCGAAATTGCGGCACCTGTGGCACAACTTCCACCATCGGTGACTCCAGCTGAAGTCCAGCCAATAGCACCAATAACGGCGGAAATTGTTCCTGAAGTTGCTCCCGCGTCGCCCCAACTCACTTTCACTGCTACGGCGCCAGTGGATGTTTCGGCGTCCTTGGAAAAGGCCGGACTGGTGATGATTGAAACCAGCGCTGTACAACCCGCGAGCGCCGCACCAGTGCAAACTCTCGGCCGCAAGCCCAGACCGGTAGTCGTCGTCGCCAGCGAACCGTTACAGATCGTGGAAACCAAACGCGACTGAACAACTCGCAATTGTCGGTGAGAGACGGGCGCCCAGATTATCGAGTGCCCGTTTTCATTTCTTCGGTAACGACTCGATAAGTCCTCGCGCTGCGCTCTCGACCAAATCCAGCACCCGCTCGAAACCGGCGGCACCGCCATAGTAAGGATCGGGGACTTCATCGACACTCTCGCTTGATGCATAAGTCAGAAACAATTTGAGCTTGGCGCGATGTTCGACGGGACAGCGCTGCAGGAGAACCTCGAGATTGTCGCGATCCATAGCCAGCAACAGGTCAAAGCGAGAAAAATCCTCCGTGCTGACTTGCCGTGCGCGCAAAGCAGAAAGGTCGTAACCACGCCGCGCTGCGGCGCCTTGCATGCGTGCATCGGGTGGTGCGCCAACGTGGTAGCCGTGCGTTCCGGCCGAATCCAGTTCCACAAACGCATCCAGCCCAACCCCGGATAACATGGCACGCGTAACGCCCTCCGCAGTGGGCGATCTGCAAATATTTCCCATGCAGATGAATAAAACTCTGATCTTCTTGTCTGGAACTTTCGTCATAAGCCACTCCTCATCTGTTGCCCCCTTTGAAAGGGTTCACCATGGCAAGGGAATTCTAACCGGCGGCCGAACCTTCAGGAAAGAAAGGCGAATCTGCGGTCGAAGCTTTGCGTGGGCAGTTTCTTATGCCGAATAACTTTCCCGGCCGCGCCGATGACGACGTCGATGGCGATTGACAAAACACATCAGGTCGCATAGTTTGGCCATCAATCCAATGGCATCGGGCTCCCGCATGCGCTATCCAATACTCACGACCGCCGCACTTCGCGCGGCGGAACTCGCCAATGCCAATGTGCCGCTGATGGAACGCGCCGGAGCGACGGCGGCGGCTCTGGCCATTCGCCTGCAGCAGGGCTTGCTCGGTCAACCGCTGATCTTCGCCGGTCCGGGCAACAATGGTGGCGACGCCTTCGTTGCCGCACGACTGCTCAGGCAAAGCGGCCTTGATCCCATTGTCGTATTTTTCGGCGATCCGGCGCGACTCCCCACCGACGCAGCAGCTGCCTATTCGGCATGGCTTGCCGCGGGTGGCCGCTGTCTCGGCGAAGTGCCACCGGGCAGATTCGGATTGTTGATCGACGGCCTGTTCGGCATTGGCCTCACGCGCCCACTGCAAGGAAACCATGCGGCATTGATCGCACGCATCAACGCCTATGGCGGCCCGGTGCTGGCGCTCGATATCCCTTCCGGTCTCGACGCCGACACTGGCCGCGTGCTGGGTTGCGCTGTGCAGGCCAGCCACACGCTCAGCTTTATCGCCTTGAAACCCGGCCTGCTCACCGCTGACGGCCCCGACCACTGCGGTGAAATCACCGTTGCCACCCTCGACATTGACAGTGCCGATGGCAACACCGGGCGTGTGCTGGCGCCGGAGGACTTTGCCGCTTGGCTGCGACCGCGCCTCGGTAACAGCCATAAAGGCAGTTACGGCAGCGTCGGTATCATCGGCGGGGCTGCCGGCATGGCTGGCGCCGCATTGCTGGCCGGGCGCGCCGCGCTGCGTCTGGGTGCCGGGCGCGTATACGTAGGCATGCTGGAACGCCTGCCGATCGACCCGTTGCAACCCGAACTCATGTTGCGCCCGGCCACGGAAATTTTTGACTTGGGCACAGTTTTGGCCATTGGCCCCGGCCTAGGCCAGAGCGAAGCCGCGCTGGCGCTGCTGCAGCGCGCCGTGGCTTGCGATCTGCCTTTGGTGGTGGATGCCGATGCCCTCAACCTGCTCGCCGAACACCCGGTTCTGCTCAACCGCATCGCCCGCCGCAACGCGCCCACGCTGATGACACCGCACCCGGCCGAGGCCGCTCGTTTACTTGGCAGCGACACTGAGACGGTTCAGGCGGACCGCTTGCGCAGCGCCCAGGAACTCTCCCGGCGCTGTCACGCCGACGTCGTGCTGAAAGGCTGCGGCAGTATCGTCGTCGCCAGCGATGGTCGCTGGAGCATCAACAGCAGCGGCAATCCCGGCATGGCCAGCGCCGGTCATGGCGATGTGCTCACCGGCATCGTCGCCGCCCTGCTCGCGCAAGGCTGGCCGGCCGCCGCTGCCCTGGCTGGCGCGGTGCATCTTCATGGCTGCGCTGCTGATGCCGTTGCCATGGAGGATGGCACGGTTGGCCTCGCCGCCGGTGACGTCATCGGTGCAGCGCGAGGCTTGCTAAATGCCTGGCTGACAAACGCACATTGAGCAGTCAGCCGCAGCGGCCTTACCACGCGATCATGCTGATGCTGATGGCCGTATTCTGTTTCGCCCTGCTCGATGCCGTTGGCAAGCGCCTGGCGCAGACCTATCCGATAGCGCTGGTGGCATGGGCACGTTATGCCGTCCACTTGCTTGCGATGATCATGGTTCTGGGGCCATCGATGCGCGGGCGTTTACTCAAAACCCAATGACCGCTGATGCAATTGTCACGAGGACTGATGCTGAAGGGTACAACAATTTTCGGCTTGGCGGCGCTCAGACGCATGCCATTGGCCGAAACGACCGCCCTGATTTTTCTGGCGCCGTTGGCTGTTTCCCTTGCCGCCGGCCCGCTGCTTGGCGAAAAGATCACTGGGGCACGGTGGGTCGCCCTCCTAATCGGCTTTCTCGGCGTGCTTCTGATCGCCAACCCCGGCGCCGGCAAAAGCGATATCGACAACGTGGGCGTGGTTTTCGCCATCGGCGCCGCGCTCTGCTACAGCGCCTACCAGATTCAGACGCGACAACTCGCGCCGAGCGAAAACAACCTCGCCATGCAATTCTTCGCGGCGATGACGGGCACCTTGGTCATGAGCATCGCCCTGCCCTGGTACTGGCAAGGACCGCGGCCAGGTAGCACGGAAATCGGCATGTTCTGCTCATTGGGGTTGCTCGGCGGCACAGGGCACTTCCTGCTGACGCGGGCATTTCGCTTTGCTGCGGCGTCGCCGCTTTCGCCGTTCATTTATGCGCAATTGGCCTGGGCGACGCTGCTTGGCTGGATCGTCTTCCAGCATATTCCCGATCTGCAATCGCTGCTCGGCATTGCCATCATCGCCGCCAGTGGTCTGTCGCTCGCCCTGAGCCAGCGCCAGCAGCGGAAGGCATAGTGGCAGCCGGGTTCGGCGAAAAACTCTGCCATCGTCAGGTGCTAAAATCGGCCCTCGCAACGATTGATCGGAATCTCATGGAAACGCACGCCGCCAACGCCTTGCACCTTGCCGCCGAAATCGAGCGCAACGTTCTGGCCGCACTCGCCGAAGACATTGGCGGTGGCGATCTCACCGCACTGCTGACGCCCTTCGGGCATAGCGCGCGCGGCACCGTGGTGTGCCGCGAGCCGGCGGTTCTGTGCGGCCGGCAGTGGTTCGATGCCTGCCTGCGCCGACTCGATCCGCAGGCCAACATCCGTTGGGCCGCCAACGATGGCGATAGCATAGGCAGAAATTTGATTCTTTGCCATATCGAAGCTGAAACGCGGGCGCTGCTCACTGCCGAACGAACCGCGCTCAACTTTTTGCAACTGCTTTCGGGAACTGCCACAGCCACACGAACCTATGTCGACGCCGTCGCCGGCACTGGCGCGAGAATCGTCGATACGCGCAAGACCCTGCCCGGTCTCCGCCTCGCGCAAAAATATGCGGTGCGCTGTGGCGGCGGCAACAACCACCGACTCGGTCTCTACGATGGCATATTGATCAAGGAGAACCACATCATCGCCGCCGGCGGCATCGGCCCGGCGTTCGAGCAGGCCCAGGCGATCGCCCGCAACGGCGCGTTCATCCAGGTCGAAGTCGAGACCCTCGAACAGTTGGCCGAAGCCGTTGCGGCTGGCGCCCGGATGATCCTCCTCGACAACATGGATCTCGAGCAGATGCGCGAAGCGGTGCAAATCGCTGGAACACTCGCCGAACTCGAGGCGTCTGGCGGCGTGAATCTGGAAACGGTTCGCGCCATTGCCGAAACAGGCGTCCAGAGGATCTCGATCGGATCCCTTACCAAGGATGTCCGGGCCATTGACTTGTCATTACGCCACATCGAATCCTGATCGCCGATATCAGCCGGCTTTCTGCTAAAATCAGCGGGTAAACTGGCGCAAACGGAGAGGTGGATGAGCGGTTTAAGTCGCACGCCTGGAAAGCGTGTTTAGGCGTCAGCCTAACGCGGGTTCGAATCCCGCCCTCTCCGCCAGATAC
>CAISUK010000389.1 GCA_903888645.1 uncultured Pseudomonadota bacterium
AGATCCGCCGCGTCATCAGCAACCCGGAGGATATCGCCCGCTACCAGGTCGAGTTCTACAACCTGGCGAAGTCGGTGAAGAAGGCGATGCAGTCGGGAGAAGGCAACGCCGGCGTTTCAAACTTCGAGCAGCTGGTCGAACTGGGCCGTGCCAATCGCAATTTCGATGCCAATGACCAGCACATCGTGCATATTGTCGATTGGCTGTGGCAATACGCGTTCGAACAGCGTGCCAGCGACATTCACATCGAGCCGCGGCGCGATCTGGGGATTGTCCGCTTTCGCATCGACGGGGTGCTGCATCAGGTCTATCAGATCCCGATGCAGGTTTTGTCGGCGATGACCAGCCGCATCAAGATCCTCGGCAGGATGGACGTGGTCGAGAAGCGACGCCCCCAGGACGGCCGCGTCAAGACGCGCACGCCGGGCGGGCAGGAAGTCGAATTGCGGCTATCCACCTTGCCGACGGCTTTCGGCGAGAAGCTGGTCATGCGCATATTCGACCCTGAAGTACTGGTCCGCGATTTTTCCGAGCTCGGCTTTTCTGCCGAGGATGCTGAGCGCTGGCGCAATATGACAGCGCAGCCAAATGGCATCATCCTGGTCACCGGCCCGACAGGCTCAGGCAAGACGACAACGCTTTACACGACGCTCAAGCAGCTGGCGACCGACGAAGTGAATGTCTGCAGTCTCGAAGATCCGATCGAGATGATTGAACCGTCCTTCAATCAGGTGCAGGTCCTGAACGACATCGGCATGGGCTTTGCCGAAGGTATCCGGGCGTTGATGCGTCAGGACCCGGACATCATCATGGTCGGAGAAATTCGCGACCTGGAAACCGCCGATATGGCGGTGCAGGCGGCTTTGACCGGCCATCTGGTGCTGTCGACGCTGCACACCAACGATGCGCCTTCTGCGGTCACACGCCTGCTCGACCTCGGCGTGCCGCCCTATCTTCTCAACGCGACGATTATCGGCGTCATGGCGCAACGGCTGGTGCGTACCTTGTGTCCGCATTGCAAGCGCCCGGCCGAAATGAGCGTCGATGAAGAGACTGCCTGGGTCAGTCTTGTGGCGCCCTGGAAGTCAGCCAAGCCGCAGACGGTTTACCATCCTGTCGGCTGTCTGGAGTGCCGCATGACCGGCTATCAGGGGCGTCTCGGTCTTTACGAGGTCTTGTTGATGTCGCCCGAGCTGAAGAAACTGGTAACGCGCCAGACGGACATCTCTGCATTTCGCGAGCAGGCGACTCGCGAGGGGATGAAGCCGCTGCGAATTTCCGGCGCGATGAAGGCCGCGGCGGGTCTTACCACCATTGCGGAAATTCTGAAGGTGGCGCCATCCGCGCAGGGAATATGAGTTTTTTTGCAGGTCCGCGCGACGTGCGGAAGACAGTTGAAGAGTTGGGTGACGAATTGAGGAAATTATGGCGGTAGAGCTATTCAACAATGGCAGACATGTCTGCCTGGCCTTTTACGATCTGGTCGACGAGGAACACGATCATGCGGTTCAGTGCAACCAGTTCCTGATTGCCGACCAGGGGCATGGCGCGCTCATCGATCCAGGCGGCAACATGACGTACAACGCCTTGCTGATGGCGATGCAGCGGTATTTCCCGTCAAAGGAGTTGCACTATATATTCGCTTCGCATGCCGACCCAGATATCATTGCCTCGGTCAACAAGTGGTTCGTCGCCTCGCCTTGCAAAGTACTGATTTCCAAGTTGTGGTCCCGCTTCGTGCCACATTTCACGACCGGGCGCGACGTCTCCGGGCGAATCATCGGCATCCCGGACGAAGGGATGAATGTGCCGCTCGGCGGGTCCATCATCAAGGCGATACCGGCGCACTTCATGCATTCGGAGGGCAATTTTCAGTTTTACGATCCTGTCGCGAAAATATTGTTTTCCGGAGACCTCGGCGTTTCTCTGGTGAGTCATGATCAGGCGGCAGAGCCGGTAAAGAACTTCGAGTCGCATATTGCCAGCATGGAAGGTTTTCATCGCCGTTACATGATTTCCAACAAGATCCTGCGTTTTTGGGCGCACATGGTTCGTCAGCTCGATATCGAGCAGATCGTTCCACAGCATGGCCAGCGCTTTGTCGGCAAGGCGATGTGCAAGCGCCTTATTGACTGGCTGGAAACATTGCCCTGCGGTGTCGACCTGATGACACAGGATGCCTATCGTTTGCTGCCTTGATCCGCTGCCGCTTGCTTCAGGTCAACTCGCGAGGATATTCTGGTTGTCGATGTTCGTTAATTAGGGATATGCTTTCATCAAGTCATGACCCATTTGTCTTGACACGCAGCGGCAGCAAGGACGACATCCTTCTGGGGATTTTATGAATATTTTGAATCGTCTAAGCATAGGCGTAAAGCTGCTTCTTGCGCCTATGACGATACTCGCGCTGTTGATGATTCTCGCGGCCACTTCCTATTACGGCCTCAGTCAACAGCAAAGCGCATTGGACAATATTTTTCTTGTGCGCTTCAATAATTTCAAGTTGGCATCGGAGAGCGCTGCCAAGTCGCAGGAAACCTACGCCAGGACTTATCAGCTGCTTTCCTCCATTGCCGCAAGCTTCACGGCGAGCCGGCTCGATGTGATGAGCAAGGAGTTGCAGGCCGGTCTGGCGCTAATCGACAAGCAGACCCGAGAAATCGGAAGTGAAGGCGGACTTTCGGCTGAAGAGAAGGATGTTCTCGAAAAGGTCACCAAACAGCTCGCCGTGTATCGCAAGTCGACCATCGACGTCATCGACGTGTCCATGGCCGATAGCTCGACGGGCGCAACCATGATGGCCCTCACGCAAAAGGAATTCGCGAAACTCAGCCAGGCCATGAGCGAACTCCTGACGATCGAGCAGAAGTTGAGCAACGACGCCTACGATCAAGCCAAAGTGACGGCCAATCTGGTAACGAAGACAGTGGCGATTGTCGTCGCCCTCTCGATTGTCATGGCGCTGCTGGTCAGCTTTGCCGTGCGTGGGCAAATCGTCACGGCCATCGAGAAGATCAAGACGGCGGCCATGGTGCTGAAGAGCGGCGATCTGACCAGTCGCGTGACTGTCGGCGGTTCCGACGAAATCGCCCAGACGGCCCGTGCTTTCAACGACCTGATCGATAGCTTCCAGCGCGCCGTGCAAAACGTTCTCGGCGCGGCGCGCGATGTTTCCGGAGCCTCGAAACTGCTCGCAACCAGTTCCAAGTCGGTGGCCAGCAGTTCCAGTCGCCAGGCCGACTCGGCGGCGGCGGTGGCGGCAACCATGGAGGAAATGGCAGGCAACATTTCTTCCATTGCCGAGAACGCCCATCAAGCCAAGGATACCTCGCGGCAGAGTCTCGACAATACGCAAGCCGGGAGCGACTCCCTGGAGCGCCTGCTCGCCGATATCAAGCGCGTCAAGGAAGCGTTCCAGGCGATTACTGCGTCGGTCGGCGAATTCGTGCGCAGCACACGTTCCATCACGAACATGACACAGCAGGTCAAGGAACTGGCCGATCAGACCAATCTCCTCGCGCTGAACGCCGCCATCGAAGCCGCACGCGCAGGCGAGCAGGGACGCGGTTTTGCCGTGGTGGCCGATGAGGTGCGCAAGCTGGCAGAGCGCTCATCCAGCGCCGCAAACGAGATCGACAACGTGACGAAAGAGCTGGAGCGGCAATCGGTCGTCGTCGAGGAATCGCTGGACGCCGGCACGTCGTCGCTGGGATCGAGCGAAGGCCACATGCAAGAGCTGGAGCGGGTGATAGGCTCGGTGCGGGAGTCTGTGACAAGGGCGAATTGTGCGTTCGATGAAATCGCGACCGCGGTCGGCGAGCAAAGCGCCGAGAGCAACGACATTGCGCGGAATATCGATGAGATTGTGCGCATGGTCCAGGAAAATAATTCCACCGTCGCACAGGTATCGGTGGCTTCGGAAGAACTCAGGGGTCACGCAGAGAAATTGCAGGTTGCGGTGGGGATTTTCCGGGCTTAGTTTTGGGCGTAGTCTATTGCGTGGAATGCATCCACGATCATTCCGGTTTCAGAAGCAATCCTGATGTTTAACGATGACTTACTACTTCAAGGGAGATGCGAAATGCTGAAATATTGTGTTCCTGCTGCGCTGGCGCTGGCGGTCTTTTCGGGTGGCGTGTTCGCCAGCGAAAAAGACGACATTACCAAGATGGTGAACGATGCCGCAACCTTGGTGGCCAAGGACAAGGCAGCCGGCATCGCCGAAATTGGCAATGCCAAAGGTCATTTCGTGAAGGGCGATCTTTACGTTTTCGCCTACGATCTCACTGGCACCATGGTTGCCCATCCGATCAACGCCAAACTGGTCGGCAAGAATTTGCTGGAAGTTCCTGATGCTGGTGGCAAGACCTTTCGAAAAGAGATCATCGAAGGCGTCAAGGCGAGTGGTATCGCGACTGTCGAATACAAGTACAAGAATCCGCAGAGCGGTGCCGTTGAGGACAAGCTGACCTACTGCAAGAAGGCTGCAGACCTGGCAGTCTGTGGCGGCTACTACAAATAGTTCGAGTCAATTCGTGCGCCAGGGGCTCTCTGGATTTTGCCCAAAGGGCTAATCGTTTCTTTGGGCATTCTCCTTGAGCGCCGCCAGTACTCGCGCCCCATCGGGGTGCGTCGCCGCTCGTTAGCGTACTAAATCAGTGCGGTTGGCAAGTCTTTCGACGTCGTCGAAAATCCCGATTATTGGCATTGACGTGGAGAATGCCGGGCAATTTGCAGGATAAAACGCAGTCTCGAACGGGTGGCGCCTAATTTGCTTAATGACCGTTGCGAGGGAGCCTTTTCCTGATCGATCCGAATTGCGCGAATATGGCTTATGAATATCGATATGGTCTTGCCCGTCGGCCAGCAGGTGTTGGTTGCGTGCCCAGCAACAAACCTTACCGCGTCGAGCCGCAGCTGCAAGACGCTGAGGGCCGCCGCCATACGCTGCACGGCGTGATCGTTTACGAGCGGCCGCTTAGCGTCGATGAGTTGTACGCGTTTGACCTGGCATTGCTTGCCGACGACGACTTGAAATCGGCATTGGCTACCGAGGTCGCCCTGGAGTTCACCGATGGCCAGAGCGAACTCGAGTCCATTCCGCCGGAATACTCCGCTGATTTCTGCGACCAGGTTGCCGACGTATTGGGGAAGATACGTTTATACCGGGTTTACGTTGGCGATCTCGCCAGCTTCTCCAGAATGGTTCTTGGCAGACTCAAGGCCATTCGCGAAAAGAGCCTGAGCGACGATGCCGAGATGGCGACAATCCTGCACGACAAAAAATATTGGCAGCAACAAGCGGCGCGTTAGCGACTTAGCTCCTTAGCGCCTTGGTAGGTTAGCGCCTTTGCGCCAAAGCGAAGTCGCTGTCGAACTCTCGGCGGTTCTTGCTTTTCACCACGCCGGGGCGCTCAGGGGCTCCGGTCGATGATGACATAACGCTTGAGCATTGCTTCAAGCACCTCGAAGCTGCCTGCAAATCCAGGCTGCAACATGCAGGCATCGCCGGGGCCGAAATCCTTGCCGAGACCGTCATTGTCGGTGACGCGGCAGCGGCCGCTGATCACGTGAAAAAATTCGTGCTCGTCGGAACCGAACTGGATCTGCCACTTGCCAACTTCGCATGCCCATTCGCCCATGAACACGCCATTGCGCTCGTAGCGGTTCCACGTCGTCCGTTTGGGATTGCCGGCCAGCAGGCGGTCGGGTTTCGGGTAATCGATTTCGGCTTGCGGTGCATCGTCGCTGAAGGAGCCGGGAGCGGCCATGGCAATCTCCTCATGATTTGCTGGTGGTTAATGTTAATGCGGACAAGGGGCAGGGTGGTGATCGCAATTCGAGAGAATAGCGCTGAACGAGGCCAAAAGAGAATCCATTATTGTGCCGGCCCACCACGTTGAGATCCACGCAAAGGCAATCGTATCTGACACTCGTTCAGCTACAATTGTCCGCAAGTCGCCCGGTTGCCTATCGGGCTTTTTTCTGTCCCGTGCTGGCGCATTGCGACAGCCGCCAAGAGAGATACCAAGTGGCCGAGACTCGTCTGATCCATGGCTTTCATGCCGTTCTGTCGAAACTGCGCACGGTCCCTGGCGACGTACGCGAAGTGTATATCGCCGCGAGCCGTCAGGATGGTCGTGCCCGCGATCTGATCAAGCTTGCCGAGGCCCAAGGCGTGCGCGTCATACCCACCGATCCGGCGCGGCTCGACGGTATGGCCGGAGGCAGCCGCCACCAGGGCGTGGTCGCCAAGGTGGACGCGCTACAGCGGGCGCTGAAAATTGATGACGTACTTGATGCGATGAGCGAACCGCCGCTGTTGCTGGTGCTTGATGGGGTGCAGGATCCGCATAACCTCGGTGCCTGCCTGCGCGTTGCCGATGCCGCCGGGGCGCATGCGGTGATCGCGCCGAAAGACCGCGCCTGCGGTCTGAATGCGACTGCCATCAAGGTAGCCAGCGGCGCCGCCGACACGGTGCCCTACATCGTCGTCACCAATCTGGCACGCTGCCTGCGCGAATTGCAGGAGCGCAATATTTGGGTGGTCGGCGCCGCCGGCGAGGCCGATAAGGATATCTATGCCACCGATCAGAAATGTGCGCTCGCCTGGGTGCTTGGCGCCGAAGGCGAAGGCCTGCGCCGCCTGACGCGCGACACCTGCGACGAATTGGTGCGGATTCCCATGCACGGCAGCGTCGAAAGGCTCAATGTCTCGGTGGCCAGCGGCATATGCCTGTTCGAGGCGCGGCGGCAGCGAGCGTCGCCCGGCTGAAAGCTGCCTCGGCTACAATGCCCGGCCAATAGTCGCGGTGCTTCTGATGCCATGTGGTTTCGCAATCTGCAGATTTTTCGTCTTGCCAACGAATGGAACTTTTCAACAGACCTGCTGGCCGAGCGTCTCGGCCGGCATGCCTTCCGCAATTGCGGCGCAACGGAAATGCAAACGCTCGGCTGGTTGCCGCCGCGTGGTAACCCGGGCGAGCTAGTCGTCGCCGTCGGCGGGCAGCAGCTGCTCGCCCTCGGCGTCGAACAGAAATTGCTGCCCGGGGCGGTGGTCCGGCAATACGCGGAGGAACGCTTGGCGGCGCTCGAGGCCAGCCAGGGCTTCCCGCCAGGCCGCAAGCAGGCGGCCGAGATGCGCGATCTGGTCACGCTCGAACTGTTGCCGCGCGCCTTCGTCAAGCGGCGCCTGACCCATCTGTGGATCGATCCGGTCGGACGTTGGCTGGTCATCGATGCGGGCAGTCCGGCCAAGGCCGACGAAGCCATCCAGCAGCTCAAGGATTCCCTCGATACCCTGCCGCTGCATCTGGTCAGAACGCAATTGTCGCCGGGCGCCGCGATGACCGAATGGCTGGCAGCCGGCGATGCGCCAGCCGCTTTCAGCATTGATCGCGACTGCGAGTTGCGCGCCAGCGGCGAGGAAAGGGCGACGGTTCGCTACGCCCGCCACAGCCTTGACGAGGACGAAGTACGCAGTCATATCACCGCAGGCAAGTCGGCGACGCGCCTGGCGCTGACCTGGCGGGACCGTGTGTCATTCATTCTGACTGAGCAGATGCAGGTCAAGCGCATGGCTTTTCTCGATATCATCAAGGAAGAAGCCGGCCGCCGCGTCGAAAGTGGCGACGACATGTTCGAGGCCGATTTTGTCTTGATGAGCGGCGAATTGACCCGTCTCATCGCCGATCTGGTCGAGGCGCTCGGCGGCGAGGCCGAATAAGCGGCAGAGACGGCGACGCCCATTGCATGACCATCGCATCTCCCGAAACGGAGCCAGTCTGAACCATTGCGCATAATTCGCCGAAGTGTTGGCTAGCGCACAGACGGCCGCCGTAAAGTCGCACATTCTGGCGCCTGCATGGAGGTGCTCATGGTCTTGCGTCGCGTGGTGCTTATGGATTTGGCTCCGTCATTCCGGCGGGTCCGCAGTTCTCGAAGTTGGCTCGGCCACCCGGGCAAGGATCTTTGCCATGATTGAGGCGCGTCAGGATACAAGATTGGAATCCGTGGCGAACGGTTCAGATCGTGGCTCGCTTCGCGATCACGATCTAACCTTATTCGTTGGCCACGTCGGCGGAGTATTCGATGGCGTTGGCGGCGCAGACGCGGCGGAGGATTTCAACGAACTCGGTTTCGTTCTGGTACCTGATTTCAATCTTGTGGCGGATGCGGCGGAGAAAGGCTTCGTCGACCAGATCGCCCGGCTTCAGGTTCGTACAGAACACGGTGATCTGGTCGAAGGGAATTTCGACCTTCTTGCCGGTATGCAATTCGAGAAAATCGGTGCCCCGCTCGAGCGGCACGATCCAGCGGTTGAGCAATTGCCGCGGCGGCACCCGCTGGCGACCGAAATCATCGAGGATGAAAACGCCATTGGCCGCCTTCATGTGCGGCGGCGCCTCGTAGAAGCGCGCGGCGGTGTCATATTTCAGATCCAGTCCGTCTTCGCCGAGTTCGCCGCCGACCAGCACCACCGGCCGGTGACAAGCCACCCAGCGCGGGTCGTGCTTGCAGGCGTGGTCGATATCGAGGGAATGGCCCTCGGCTTCTTCCGTCTCGATACGACGATGCACGGCCGGATCGAAGATGCGGATCACCTGGTTGTCGACCTCAATGGCGTAGGGCACGTAAACACTGCCGCTCAGCCCGGTGCCCAGCGCTTCGGCGATCGAGGACTTGCCGGTGCCGGAAGGGCCGTAGAGAAAAATGGAGCGGCCGGAGTTGACCGCCGGACCGATCTGATCGAGCAACTGTTCGCCGATGACCAATTGGCTCAGCGCCCGCCGGATCGCCTGGGCGTCGACGTTGATCTGGCGCACGCTCTGGTGCGCCACCATGATCTGGTAGGACGACAGCGAAACCGGCGCCGCGCCGGCGTACTGCGATATCCGCAGGGCATTTTCGGCGCGCTCCAGGCCCAGTTCGGTGAGGGCGTAGACATAGCTCATGCGGCTGTAACTGCTGCCGCTGCGCACCGCCACCAGCCGCTCTGTCTTGGTTCGCTCGGCCAGCTCGTCGACTACCGATACCGGCAGGCAGAGGTAACGCGACATGTCGTGCAGGTTAAAGGCCTGGCCGTGAAAAAATGCCACCTTGAGCATGAGATCGACCAGGAAGTTTCCCGACAGCCCACATTGCTCGGCACTGCGCGGCTTCGGCGGCGTACTCTCGAAGAAGCGGATCAGCTGGTCGGCGGAGATGAAGCCGAGCACCGGGTTTGAGAAAAGGCTGCGGAGGTCGATATAAGGAGGCATGCATGAGTTGCCCGACCTTGTGGGTTCGTTCGATGAGTTGCTTGACCAACGTCACGCTGTGAAACACGACGCCTTCGCAGGCCCGCGTCACATGAGGGAAGACGCGATGCTCGATGGGATTGTGCTTTGAGCAATAGGGCGGAAAGTGGGCCAGGCGGATTTCCAGACCAAGGGTGTTGGCCAGCGCTTGCAGATCCTGGCGAAAGAGCGATGAGCGCGATGGATTGCTGCCGCCCCCATCACAAAGGATCAGGAGTTGGGTGGCGTGGGGGTGATCGCGCCGTCCATGCAGGGACCACCACCGCGCGACACTGTCACAGGCGAACTCCGTGGCGTCATGGCTGAGCCCCAAGTTGACATGCGCCTTGTTCAAGCCGATATCGTACAAGCCATGCGGCACGATCTTCCCGCTGCTGTAGCTCGGGAAATCATGGTCCAGCACCGCAACGGTTTCTCGAGTGTAGAGTTTGCCGTTCCGATAGAAATTGCCCAGCATTTCTTTCTTCTTCGTGTCGATGGAGAGCACGGGCTGCCCCGCCGCCAGATACTTGGCCTTGAGCGCGGTGATGTTTTGAAACTGCGGATTGCGCTCGGGATGCTGTTTGAAGGATTTCTTCTTCAGCGCCTGGCGGCTTACGAAGCCGTGCTTCTTGAGCAGCTGACGAACAATCCGACAACTCACCACCTCCCCGCTGCCGTGATTCGGCGAGCTATTTCGGGTTGTCGCAAGTTCGTCCAGCACAGGTTCTGCTGCGGACTTCCAGCGGTGTGCTCATGGATTACGTCCAGAAAGATCGACGAAACTTCGGGCGTCACGTCGAGCGTACGTTTCCGCCCTCCGCCTTTTTTCGGATTCGATCCTTGGCACACGCTTCAGGCTTTTCCAAGTCGGCCAGCCCTTGGCGTATCGTCTTGCTGTCAATCCCAAACAAATCCTCAATATACTGCTGCCCGCCGTGACCCAATTTGTCAGCCTCTACCGCCGCATAACGCCGTCGATCCTTTTCCGATAAGCGACTAAAAAATTCCTTCATCCGCCGTTCTACTCCTTCGGAGTACTGCCCCATCCCGGCCTCCCCCTCTTGCTGTAGTTCAAGACCAGAATTACAGCAAATCCGTTCTCCCTTCATTTCCTCAAAAAGAGCAAGTTATTTCGTAGGCGTTCCTTACGCTTGGATGGCGCCCTGCGCCCTGATCCAAGTACCTAACGCCAAGTGGCGGTTGTGTGGGCGTTATTGTCGTTGAGATAGGTCTTTTTCGCGAGCAACACCAACCGAAGGGAACTCCATGGCGAAGTCTGCGACAATCGCCTGGGGAACTCGCACCAGATGGGCGATTGAGAAGTCTGCACCAAATCCCCGAAGTCGCTCTCTGTCTCTCAAATCGCCCAATAATTCGTGCTGGTATATCTCCTGGCCACCAGAATTTTTCATCACAAACTCAACCGAGCATCTGAGAAAATCGCTATAAATCAAAGGCGCAATAGCCCCCCTTTAACACCCATAAGTCATATTCGACGCTTTTCGGCAGCGGCGTCAATGGCAAGTCATTGATTCTTATCGATTCACGATTTTGACATCGTTTTGTTGTGCCATAATCGTTTTTTGTTTTCAGTTTTTCGCTTGCT
>CAISUK010000390.1 GCA_903888645.1 uncultured Pseudomonadota bacterium
CTTGGTGACGTTCTTGTTGACAATGGCCTGTTCTTCCTTGTGGCGAGTCTCTTCAAAGAATTGGCGCAGGAATTCGTACAGGCGGTTGATCCACTGGTCCCGCTCATTTCTTGTTTTGACGCCGAGCAACTCCAGCGTGTCCCTCCGGCAAGCCAGCATGAAATGAATTGAGTGATGTGGCAGCGCGGGCTGCGAGGACGGTTCTGGAGGAGATTTGGAGTTTCCCCTCTTGCGTTCCGGCGCTTGCGCAGGTAGCGTGTGGCCAATGCAACCAGCACTGAGCTACCGCCACCGGGTGATCGCCGAAGAGGACCTGGTCTTCATTCGCAAGCTCATTGCCGACCATCCGCAGTCGAGTCGGCGCAGGCTGTCGGAGCGACTTTGTCAGGCTTGGAATTGGGTGCAGGCCAACGGTGCGCTGCGCTCCATGGTGTGCCGCGGGCTGATGCTGATGCTGCACCGCCGGGGCCTGATCGAGTTGCCGGCGGTTCGCCAGGTCTCGCGCAACCCGCTGGTCGAGCGCAGCGCGCCGGTTGCGGTCGCCTCGGACGAGGCGCCGCTGTGCACGATGCTGGCAGCGCTCGGGGGGCTCGAGATTCGACAGGTCCGCCGCACGCCCGACGAGGCGGTGTTCAACGCCTTGATGCACCACCACCACTACCTGGGCTACACCCAGCCGGTAGGCGAGCATCTGAAGTACATGGTCTACGCCGGTGGTCGGCCCATCGCCTGCATGGCGTGGAGTTCGGCGCCGCGTCACCTGGGCAGCCGGGACCGCTTCATCGGCTGGACGGCGCAGGCGCGGCTGGCCAACATCAGGCTGCTGGCCTACAACACCCGCTTCTTGATCCTGCCGTGGGTGACGGTGCCGCATCTGGCCTCGCACCTGCTCGGGCGCATTGCCCGGCGGCTGTCGGCCGATTGGCAAGCCTTGTACGCCCACCCGATCTACTTCGTCGAGACCTTCATCGATCCCGCTCGCTTCCGCGGCACTTGCTACCGCGCGGCGAACTGGATCCACATGGGGGTGACCACGGGGCGTGGCAAGGATGCCCCCACCTACGCGCCCAACCGCTCGATCAAGAACGTGCTGGGATTGCCGCTGGTCAAGGATTTCCGCCAGCGCTTGTCGCATCTGGCCGAGCGCGGCGAGCCGCAGGCCGCATGAAGGAGCCCGAACTCGTCACCGCCACCCAGGACGAGCTCGACGAGCTCCTGCGGCTGGCCAAGACGAACTTTCCCACCAAGCAGTACGAGCTGCTCGAAGGGGTGCTGGCCACCTTCGTCTACGTGATGCTCAAGCTGCAGAACGCCAAGACCTCGATCAAGCGTTTCCAGCGCATGCTGTTTGGCCATTCGACCGAACACAAGCGCAACGTGCTCGAGCGTGCCGCCGGCAGCGCGCAGCCGGGCCAGGTTGAGCCTGGCCCGGACTCTGGCCAGGATCCGCAACCGCCCGGTAACGCGGCCGCAGCGCAGCCACCCCGGCCGCGCCCTCCCGGGCATGGACGCAACGCCGCCCAGGCCTACAGCGGCGCGCCCATCGTCGAGTGCGATCACCCCGATCTGGAGTCCGGCGACCGCTGCCCGCAGTGCGACAAGGGCCGTGTCTACGACTCGCCCCCGAAGTCGCTGGTCAAGGTGGTGGGCCAGGCTCCGCTGGGCGCCACGGTCTACAGGGTGCAGCGCCTGCGCTGTCGGATGTGCGACGCGATCTTCACCGCCCCGCTGCCCGCGGCGGTGGCCTCGCTGCCCAAGTACGACTCGAGCTGCGCCAGCATGATCGCGGTACTGAGGTACGGCAATGGCCTTCCGCACTTCCGCCTGGAAGGCCTGCAGGCCTCGCTGTATATCCCGCTGCCCGATGCGACGCAGTGGGACATCATGTCCAAGGCGGTGCCGGCACCGCGCGCGATCCGCGACGCGTTGATCGTGCAGGCCGCGCAGGCCCCGCTGCTGCACAGCGACGACACGCCCATGAGGGTGCTCGCCCTGATGACCGAGCGTGCCCGGGCCGAGGCCGCTGGCGTCAAGCCCGTGGCCAAGGCGATCAACACCTCGGGCATCGTGGCCGTCCTGCAGGACGACGCGCAGCAAAAGCAGCACAAGGTGGTGCTGTTCTTCACCGGCCACGCCCACGCCGGCAAGAACATGGAGCGTGTGCTCGCGCATCGCGCCCAGGACCTGGCCCCGGCCATGCAGATGTGCGACGCGCTGGCCGCCAACAGTGCGGGCGAATTCAAGACCGTCCTGGCCAACTGCCTGGCGCACGGACGCCGCCAGGTGGCCGACGTTGCCGAGCAATTCCCCGAGGCCGCGCGCTACGTCATCGAGGCCCTGGCCGAGGTCTACAAGCACGACGCGACCTGCCGTCAGGAGGCGCTGTCAGCCGAGCAGCGCTTGGCCTTCCATCAGCAGTACAGCTTGTCCGTCATGGACGACCTTGCCCGCTGGATGGCCGAGCAATTCGACAAGCGTCTGGTCGAACCCAATTCCGGCCTGGGCAAGGCACTGAGCTACCTGATCGGGCACTGGGAGGCGCTCACGCTGTTCCTGCGCAAGGCCGGTGCGCCGCTGGACAACAACCTGTGCGAGCAGGCATTGAAGCGCGCCATCATCCACCGCAAGGGATCCCTGTTCTACAAGACGGTCCACGGGGCCGATGTCGGCGACATTTACATGAGCTTGATCCACACCTGCAGGCTGTGCGATGTCAACCCGTTCGACTATCTGAACGCGCTGCAGCAACACGCGCTGGCGGTGATCGGTGCGCCAGCGCGGTGGCTGCCCTGGAACTTCCGCGGGCAACTTGCCCTGCAGCCTGTGGGCTGAACGCGTCGCCCGAAGTCGATCAGGGCGCAACACTCAGCGCGCGCCAGGCCGGCGCGGCCTGGGCCTGGGTGGGGTTGCCCGCCATGAGCAGCACCTGCAGCTCGCAGGCCTGCAGCGTGTGGCCTTGCTCGTGGCCGGTGGGCCACCAGGCGAACTTGCTGGCGGACAAACGCTTGTGGCAAAGCCAGAATCCCTGACCGTCGTAGACAAGGACCTTGATGGCCGTTCGGGCTCGATTGCCGAATACGAACAGCGTCCCGCTGAAGGGGTCGGTCTGCAAGTGCTTCCTGCAGTTGGCCGCCAGCCCGTCAATGCCGGCGCGAAAGTCGATAGGCTCCACGGCAACCAGGATGCGCATGTGCGGCGTGATCTGGATCATGGCGCCCCCAGGAAGGTGCTGCACAGCGCGTGCAGACCCTCCAGGCCCTGGCCGTTCAGCTCCACGCGCATCCTCGCACCGCGGGCGTTGGCCAGCTCGACCACGCACTCCGCGCGCGCGGGTTCGACCGCGCGCGTCGGCATCGGCATCGGCATCGGCGTGGGCACAAACATCTCGACGAACTGCGGCGCGCTGGGCTCCGGCGCCAAGGGTTGCTGGGCGCTACCGGTGAGCGCGGTCCGTCGTTCGAGCGCCGCGACATCCAGCTGCAGCACGTCGGCCACGTGGTGCACGCCGTGCCCCGCCGCCAGCTCGACCGCGACAGCCCACAGCTGCGCCGGAATTCGCTTGCCAACCGTGCGCGTCGCGCGCCATTGATCGAACTCGGCCTTCAACCTCGATAGATCTTCGCTGATGCCGTCCCGCGGCGCCGTCTTCTTCGCTCGTCCCATCACCAGTGCCCTCACGCATTGTCCTGGCTACAGACGGTATCGGCTTCAGAGCGTCAATTCATGCAGGCTTACCGGAGGGACACTTCCACTGAAGGGGTCGGCCTGCAAGTGCTTCCTGCAGTTGGCCGCCAGAGCGTCGATGCCGGCGCGGAAGTCGATCGGCTCGACCGCCACCAGGATGCGCATGTGCGGCGTGATCTGGATCATGTCGTTCCCAGGAAGGCGTTGCACAACGCGCACAGGCCCTCCAGGCCCTGGCCGTTCAGCTCCACGCGCATCCGCGCACCGCGGGCGTTGGCCAGCTCGACCACGCACGCCGGCTGCGAAGCGCTCGGCGCTGGCATCGGTCCGGGCGCCGCGAACAGCTCGACGAACCGCGGTGCCAGTTCGGTGCTCGTCGCCTTGCCGCCGCCAAGCGCGACTCGCTGCTTGAGCATGTCGTAGTCCAGGGTCAGTGCTCGCGCCACACGGTATGCCCCATGCAGGGCCACCACCTCCACCGCCGCAGCCCACAGCTCCGGCGGGATGCGCATCCCCAGCTTGCGCCCTGATCGCCACGAGGCGAACCGCTCCGTCAATTGCCTCAGCGCGTCTGCGCCCGCCTTCACCTGCACCGCCTTGCCTGTCACCTTCATCGCCGCTCTCCATCCAGGGTTGCAATGGCAGCAGAAGGTAATCAGTTCACATCCTCAATTCATGCAGATTTGCCGGAGGGACACCCCTGATCGCCACGAGGCGAACCGCTCCGTCAATTGCCTCAGCGCGTCTGCGCCCGCC
>CAISUK010000391.1 GCA_903888645.1 uncultured Pseudomonadota bacterium
AGCAAGCGAAAAACTGAAAACAAAAAACGATTATGGCACAACAAAACGATGTCAAAATCGTGAATCGATAAGAATCAATGACTTGCCATTGACGCCGCTGCCGAAAAGCGTCGAATATGACTTATGGGTGTTAAAGGGGGGATAAGGCACGTGCAGGAACTCGTTTGGACCATGGGCGTTTGCCTTGGGTCCGACGGCGCCGGTGATGGTGAGTGCGGCGCGCCAGGTGCGATTGAGGATGAGTTCGACCGTGTCTTCGGTCGTCGGCCGCACGAAATGAGACGGCCCATTGCCGCAACTGTCCCAAGGGAAGCGCTTCCACATTGAGTCGCCGAGAATCTGCGCGGCCTGCTTCGCCTGCTCAATGCGATCTGCCGGTATCCCACTCTCGAAAGTCGTCGGGATAACAACCCCCCGTTTGTGCTGCATCAATGCGATTGAGCAGCTGCCGAGCAATGCCAAATGTCGACGGCACGACTCCCCCAGCATCGCCAGAATGGACGCCTTCGCTGAGTACGCCGACCCTGAGCGTTCCATCGACGAGACCGCTGCGCCACCCGGTCATTTCCGGCTGCTTATCGAGGTGACCGTAAAAGAGCACGCTCTGCCGGGTTTCGCGCCCGCCGGTCGGTGGAATGTCGAAAAATAGCACAGGCGTTCGTCCCTCGACGTGTATGACATCCAACGTGATACCAGGAAGCTCCTGCCGTGCCACCCAACTCCGCACCGTTTCGACGACCGCATCGAGGTGACCATGCGCTGCCCAATCGGGATCGAATGCCGGTGACTTCGCCGGAATCCATGCAGAAACGCAAAACGCCACAACGGCGAGGCATCTGGAAGTCGTGTTCATCGCGGCGATTCCCTTTCATGTTAAATCTGGCGCAGAGAAACTTGCCTTAGCAGGTGTTGTTGCCTGACGGCTATGCCAGTCCTCAGCCAGCAAGCCATACAGCGCTGAATTGGATACCTCTCCGTCCACAATCCATCGTTGCCGCAAGAATCCTTCCCTCAGGAACCCTAACTTTTCCAGGATCTTGGCGGAAGCCACATTGCGTGGGTCGATGTCTGCCTCGATTCGGTTGAGGTTCAATTCGGCAAAACCGAAATCGATCAATGCAGATAATGCTTCCGCCATGTAGCCGTTTCGCCACGACTCTCGTGCAATGCCATAGCCCACCTCTGCGCGGCGACACTGCAGTTGAAATTTGAAGAGACAGCATGTTCCGATGAGAAGTGCTTCCTTGGTAAGGCGAACGCCGAGGCGAAGTTGAATCCCGGCGGCCAATTCAGCCTGATCGCGCTGGATCAATGCCGTGGCTTGCGCGAGGCTCGTCCATGGTGGCGAACTCCAGTAGCGCATGAATTCTGGATCAGAGTGGATCTCAAACAATCGGGACTCATCGCCTTGCGCCAGAGGAGATAGTTCAAGTCGCGAAGTCTTGATCACGACATTGGAATAGCTGTGCATGGCGGTCGGCAAAGGCGCTTACTGTGTAGACTTCTGCGCCACGATCCAGCGACCGATCACCTCGTCGAGCACGTCGAGCGGCATGGCGCCGTTGTCGATCAAGGCATTGTGGAAAGCGCGCAGATCGAAGTGCTCGACGAGCGCCGCTTTGGCCTTGTCATAGAGCGCCTGGATCCGCAACTGGCCGATCTTGTACGCCGTTGCCTGTCCAGGCAACACGATATAGCGATCAATCTCGGAGGCGATCATGGCTTCGGACTCGGTGGAATGGTCTCTCATGTACTGAATCGCCTGTTGACGACTCCAGCCCAGTGCGCGGATTCCGGTATCCACGACCAATCGTGCCGCGCGAAATAGCTCGGCACTCAACTGGCCGTATTTGTCGAGCGGGTTCTCATACATCCCGACCATATCGCCCAGCACTTCCGCATAAAGCGCCCAACCTTCAACGTAGGCGTTGAGAATGATTTCCCGCCGGAACATCGGCAGATCAACCAGTTCCTGTGCCCGTGCGATCTGCAAGTGATGTCCCGGAACGGTCTCGTGAAGAAGAACGTTGGCCATCTGCCATCGAGCGAGGCGGCGCAGATTATTGGTATTCGCCTCGAAATAACCGGCGCGGGAACCATCCGCGGCACCGGGAATGTAGTGTTCGGCGTTGTCTCCCTCCTCCGGCAACATGGCCCGAATGCCATACGGCAGGCGTGGCAATTCGCGAAATAGCGCCGGTAGTTGGGCATCGATACGCTTGGCAATATCCCGAAACGCAGCCAGTATCGCCTGCGGTGAATCGCAAAAGAACTTGGCATCGGAACGCAGGTACTGAACAAATTCGTCGCGACTGCCCTGGAATCCAACCTGATCCTGAACAGATTGCAACGCTGACTCGATTCGCGCGACCTCGCTCAACCCGATGTCGTGAATTTCTTGCGGCGACATGGCTGTGGATGTGTTGACCTGCAAGGCCGTCGCATAGTATTCCATGCCGCCCGGCAGCTTCGATGCCGCAATTTCATCGCCGGTTGCCGGAATGAATCGCTCCTCAACAAAGTTCTTCAAGCCGGCAAAGGCGATAGCAACCCGGTCACGAATCATGGCGTGGCCCGCTTGCGTCAGGGATGCCTTGGTGGAATCGGAAAAGTCTCGTGGATAAGTCCTGAAGGGCACAGCCATAGGGTTACGCGCCGGGTTCGGATCGGCGATGGCGTCAAACTGAGATCCCAAGTTGCGCAAGGTGATGCGGGGTGGCACCCATCCGCTCTCAATTGCCGTGACCAGACGTTGCGTTAGCTGTTCGATGTAAGTTGGCACGGCATCAAGCCGCTTCAGGTAATTGTCATAGTCTTTCGCCGTGGCGAATCGGGTACTCGCCATGACCAACGGCAATTCAAACTGGGGGCCGGTCATCTGGCTGAGCAGAAACGGGCTTGCCTCCCATGGGTCGAGCTCGGGCGGAACTTCACCCAGCAGATCGAAACCTCGAACGCTTGTTCGCAGCACGAAGTGGAGAACAGCGCCTGAAACACGGTCGCCTTCCGGCAGTGCCGAGGCATCAATCGAGTCAAGTCTGCCAAGGAATTCGCGGGTCTGCGCCCTGCGCCGCATGATGGCCTCGGTCGACAAGTCTTCCAGCCTGTCGTTGTAGCGCGGATCACCGACGAAAGTCGCATAGGTCGGAGACTCCTGCAACAGGTTCTCCCAGTAATCGTCGAAGAGCCGCTGCAATTGATGCGTTGGCGACAGGGCATCGGCGACTGCCATAGTCTGACTCATGGTTTGGCTGGCCCGCATGTTTCCGGGGCCATCAATGCCGAAATCGATGCAATCACAGTAGCCGCAGCCGCAACTCGGTCAACCCGCACGTTCGCCTCCTTCGTGTTCGCGCTGTGCCAAGATGGATGAAACGCGGCATCAGGGCTCGCACTGATAATATGCCAAAGAGGTTCCATGTCAACACATCTGAATTTGCCGAAGCAAGCGAACATGGGACGTGCTTCTCACCCCGAAGACGCCTGTGCCCAAAACCTGGCTACCCGAGATCAAGGACAAGCGCATTCTTTGTCTCGCCTTGGGTGGTGGCCAACAAGTACCGACTTTTGCCGCCGCTGGGGCAGTCGTGGTCAGCTTTGATCTGTCTGACGCGCAACTGCGGAAAGATCAGTTGGTCGCTGCCCGCGAAGGGCTCGACATTCAGTGTGTTCGCGGGGACATGTCGAACTTCGCCGTTATGCATCGCCACCCGAGCAGTACGTCCGCAATGACGTCACCCAACTGGTAGCACCGCAAGTACCGTTGGCCGGAACCTTCGTGCTGCGTTCCGCCACTGATCCGCCTGCCGAAAATGTCCGCGCCAGCGATACTTGTAGGTCGGCTATATCGGGTCGCGTCCGGAAGATGGGGCCCAGAAGGCCGACGTCACGGCGAACCTGCCGTTCGACCAAGTGTTGCCCCTGCCCGCACCGCGTCCGCCAACTGAAGCGTGCTAGGGAACCCAAATTACTCCCGGATTCGGCCCAAGATCCCTCGCAAGGAGTCTTGGATGTCGGCGGGCAGAACAATGGTCTTGGCATTGCTTGATTCAGCCAGCTTGCCCATCGCAGCCAGATAGCGCTCGCCCAGCATGTAGCGCATTGGCGCATCCTGAGTGCCGATCGCCGCGGCGACGCGGCGAATTGCCTCCGCGCTTGCTTCCGCCAGGGTTACCTGTGCCTCGGCATCGCGCCGGGCTGCCTCCAGGCGGGCTTCCGCTTGCAGAATGGCTGATTGCTTGGTGCCCTCAGCCTTGGTCACCATGGCTTTCCGCTCACGCTCGGCCGAGGCTTGCGCTTCCATGGCCCGCACCATCGATTCCGATGGCTTGATGTCCTGTATCTCCACCGACTTGACCGTCAGGCCCCAGTCGATCGCCTCGTCCGAAATACTGTCGCGCAAACGGGCCTTGATCTTGTCGCGGCTGGAAAGCGCCTGGTCGAGATCCATGTCGCCGGCGATCGAGCGCAGCGTCGTCATGATCATGTTGCGGATCGCCTCGGAGAAATCGGTCACGCCATACACCGCCTTGATCGGATCGGTGATCTTGATGAAGGCGATGGCATTGATCAGGATGACGGCATTGTCGCGGGTGATCACCTCCTGCTCCTGGACGTCAAGGATGATGTCCTTGGTCACCAGCTTGTAGGCGACACTGTCGAGGTAGGGAATGATGATGTTGAGGCCCGGGTGCAAAGTACTGCTGTATTTGCCCAGGCGTTCGACGATCCATTCGGTGCCTTGCGGAACAATCCGCACGCCTTTCAGCAGGGTCACAACGGCAAAAACAAGCAACGCGACGACAAAAATAAATCCTGCACCCATGGTGGTCTCCATCAGATCTTGCCTACCTTGAGAATGCTGCCTTCAACGGTCAGGACTTTGACACGAGCCCCTGCCGGCAGAGCTTCATCGGCAATGCACGGCCAGACATCCGACCCCACCATCGGTTTCTGAAAACGCACTTCGCCTTTTTGAAACGGCGCAGCTTCGCGGGTCAGCAAACCAATCTCGCCGATGATGTTGGCACTTGACATGCCCACCCGTGTCTTGTGGATGTTCGGCTTGAAGAACTTGAACCACGCGGCGACCATAGCCAGCGAAACGATCAGCCAGATGAACAACTGCGCGGTCAAGGCCAATTCCGGCATGACCGCGACGACCACCGCCACCACCAGCCCACCCAAGCCAAACCATACCAGAACAAACGCCGGGACGGCCAGTTCGGCAAGAATGAGGGCAATGCTCGCGACTGCCCAGTGCCACCATTCGGGTTGCAGCATCATGCGCCTTTCTTGTGACTGGCGTTACGCAACCAACAATGCCTCATGTTATCCGGATTCTCTGTATCGCACCGACATTGGGAGACTTCCGTCGCCTTGGCGAAGAAGTGGAAATTCCTTTGTAGACCAGCTGTGCCAGTTTGGGGTAGTCCGGCATGGGTTCTTTGTTGAAATTCACAATTGCAGATCGAACTTGAATCCGCCTATTGATATACACCGGGAAGAAAACGCCAAGCGAAACCAGAAACAGTTTCGCCGCTTCATCGATACCGAACCAGAGAATGACCAGCGGAATGAGCGCCAGCGGCGGGATGTTACGGATCATCTGAACGTCGTGTCGAGCAGGGTTTCAGCGGCGCGCAGGGAACCGGTCAGCAGCCCCAGCACGAGTCCCAGCCCGCCGCCGACGGCGAAACCGGACAGGGCGCGCCAGGTACTCGCCGGATATGCGTCCACAATTCTCCGGATGCCGCCAGCGTGTAAAACGCTTTAGCCGCATCCCAGGGAGCAGGAAGAATTCGTGTCGACAGCCAGCCTGCCGACGACGAGCCCTGCCAGAGCACGAGCAAAAGCAATGGCACAATCCAGGGCGTAATTTGTCTGGCGATAGATCTGCTTCGAGGATTCGACATGCATTCTCCTGATGCCGAGTAAACTGCCCCATCCCGCGCCAGACTGGCCTGATCGGAACCGCGGGAGAGCACGACATTCGCTTGCGATTATTGTCAATAATCCCGAAGTAACGAACGAATAGATCGAAATTAGCTAATCAGCGTTTATTCTAAACGGCACTGGCACTTAGCGCGCGCAATGTCTTACTCATTTCTCGTCACCTTGTATTCGCCAATCCAGTACTGAAAGATATCCATGAGCATCCAAAAATTGACGACGTTTGTCGAAGCAATGACCCGACTTCTCGAAACAAAACCGGCCGAAGCCGCAGTCATTGAACGGGGCAAGCAACTTCTCGCCACGCTGGTCGCAACCGATGACTGGCTGCCCGACGCCTTTGCCCAGCCACACCCCAACTACTACCAGCAATATCTGCTCTACGCCGATCCACTTGATCGGCTCTCTGTCGTCAGCTTCGTCTGGGGTCCGGGGCAGCAGACGCCGGTGCATGATCACTTGACCTGGGGATTGGTAGGCATTCTGCGCGGACGTGAGCGCGCCACTGGCTATGTTCTCCAACCCGATGGTACGTTCAAGGCGGCCGGCAGCAGCGTGCTCCTGCCGGGCCAGACCACAGCGGTATCGCCGGCCATCGGCGATGTGCACGAAGTCGCCAACGACCTTGCCGACCAGGTTTCGGTCAGTATTCATACCTATGGCCGCAATATCGGCCGCGTCAATCGCCATGTTTTCGTTCCGGCCACTGGCGCTGCCAAGAACTTTATTTCCGGATACGCGAGCGCCGTCGTACCCAATCTGTGGGCATGATGACGATGCCCGCCGAACTGCCCGTGCGGACAACCGCCGAGGTTCGCGCGGCGCTGCTTGAGCGCCGCGAAATCGCTCTGCTCGACGTCCGCGAAGAGGATCCGCACGCTCAGGCGCATCCGTTGTTCGCCGCCAACTTCCCGCTCGGGCGAATCGAAATGGATGCTTACGCCAAGTTGCCGTGCCGTGACGTTGCCATTGTCATTCTCGACGGTGGCGAGGGCCTTGCGGCGATCGCCGCGCGGCGCCTGCAAGGGCTCGACTACACCGATGTCAGCCTTCTTGAAGGTGGTGTCGACGGCTGGCGCCAAGCGGGTGGCGAATTGTTCCGCGACGTCAATGTGCCGAGCAAGGCTTTCGGCGAACTGGTCGAGGCGAAACGTCATACGCCTTCACTGGCGGCCGACGATGTGCAGGCCTTGATTGAGCGCGGCGACGACATTGTCATCGTCGACGCCCGCCGTTTCGACGAATACCAGACCATGAGCATTCCCACTGCAACCAGTGTCCCGGGTGCCGAACTGGTCTTGCGTGTGCCGCAACTCGCACCGCGCCCCGAGACACTGGTGATCGTCAATTGCGCCGGGCGGACCCGCAGCATCATCGGCACCCAGTCGTTGATCAATGCCGGTCTGCCCAACCCGGTGGCGGCGCTGCGCAACGGCACCATCGGTTGGACGCTGGCCGGTCAGAAACTGGAACGCGGCCAGCGGCGCAGCTTTGGCCCGACCCCGGAAGACAATGGACTGCGGGCGGCCGCCGCCGCGCGTGCTGTCGCCGATAAGGCTGGTGTGCTTCGCGCTACGATTGGCGACCTCGCCCCCTGGCGCAGACAGCAAGGTCGTACCAGTTATTTTGTTGATGTCCGCACCGTGGAAGAGTTTGAAGCGGGCCATCTGCCAGGCTTCCGCCCGATGCCCGGTGGTCAGCTCGTGCAGGAAACCGAGATGGTTGCACCAGTCCGTGGCGCCCGTCTCGTGCTCACCGACGACGACGGCGTTCGCGCCAACATGACGGCATCCTGGCTGGCGCAAATGGGCTGGGAGGTGGTTGTCATCGAAGATCTCAAGGCAAACGACTTCTGCGAAAGCGGGCCATGGTGCCCGCCGTTGCCGCCACTGCCGAGCACCAAACGCGTGGACGCTGGAACACTGGCCAACTGGTTGACCAAAGGCGATACCGCCGTTCTTGATCTGTCGACCAGCGCCAGCTACTTCAAGGGCCACATTCCAGGCGCATGGTTCGTCCTGCGCTGGCAATTGCCAGACGCGCTGCCGCAGATCCCTTCAGCCGGCCGCTATGTGCTGACCTGCGCGACGAGCACCCTCGCCCATTTTGCCGCCGCCGAAGTGTCGGCGCTGGTCGCTGCTGAAGTGCTGGTACTCGACGGCGGCACCGATGCCTGGCGCAATGCCGGCTTTGCTTTGGAAGCCGGCCCGACACACCTTGCCTCACCCCCGATCGATCGTTACCGCCGCCCCTATGAAGGCACCGACAGTCCGCGCGAAGCCATGCAAGCCTATCTGGACTGGGAATTCGGCCTGGTAGCGCAGCTCAAGTGCGATGGCACACATGGATTTCGGGTGATCTGAAATGCCAGCTACATTATCACTTGAAGGCGTCATCGATCGCCACGCCGTAGCCGATCGCCACCAGTCGATTGGTTTCATTGACCGAGCCGATGTCGGTCATCAACGCCGAGAAGGATGACTTTTTCAACTTTAATACGAAATAACTTCGGCCGCAACGTAATGAAGTCACTCGACAGTGACCGATTTCGCCAAATTGCGTGGCTTATCTACATCGGTACCTTTGACCAGGGCGGCGTGATAGGCGAGCAGTTGCAGCGGTACGACGTGCAATACCGCGGACAAAGCGCCGTAGTGCTCCGGAAGGCGCAATACGTGAACGCCTTCGGATTCGGTGATTTCGCTGCCGGCGTCGGCGAAGACGTAGAGTTCGCCACCGCGGGCACGCACCTCCATCATGTTGCTCTTGAGCTTTTCCAGCAGAGTGTCGTTCGGCGCGACGGTGACTACGGGCATAGCCTCGGTAACCAGGGCCAGCGGGCCGTGCTTGAGTTCGCCGGCGGGGTAGGCTTCGGCGTGGATGTAGCTGATTTCTTTCAATTTGAGCGCGCCTTCCAAGGCGATCGGATAGTGCAGGCCGCGGCCAAGAAATAGTGCGTTGTCCTTGCGGGCGAACTTGTCCGCCCAGGCTATTACCTGGGGCTCGAGGGCAAGCACTTTCTGGACTGCCGCCGGCAGGTGGCGCAATGCTGTCATCGCTGTCTCCTCGGCCTGGCCGGAAAGGCGCCCTTTGGCTTTGGCAATGGCATTGGCGAGCATGAACAAGGCGACCAGTTGCGTGGTGAAAGCCTTGGTCGAGGCGACGCCGATTTCGGTACCGGCGCGCGTGAAGAAATGCAACGCGGCTTCGCGGACCATTGCGCTGGTCGGCACATTGACAATGGCGAGCGTGTGGCGGTGACCGAGGACCTTGGCGTGTTTGAGGGCGGCCAAGGTATCGGCGGTTTCGCCTGATTGCGATACCACCAGGACGAGGGCATTGGCATTGGGCACCGAATCGCGGTACCGGTATTCGCTGGCGATCTCGACTGCGACAGGAACCTTGGCAATAGACTCGATCCAGTACTTTGCCGTGAGCCCGGCGTAGTAGCTGGTGCCGCAGGCGAGGATGAGGACGCTGTCGATCTTGGCCAGTATTCCCTGGCCTGCATCACCAAAGAGATCGCCATCCAAACCCTGGACACCTTCGAGCGTGTCGGCGATGGCGCGGGGCTGCTCGAAAATTTCCTTGTGCATGAAGTGCCTGTAAGGACCCAATTCGACGGCAGCGCTATGGGCAGCCACCGTGCGCACCGGCCGCTCGGTGGGCTTGCCATGGCGATCGACAATCCAGGCTTTGTTCAGTTGCAGATCGACGACGTCGCCGTCTTCGAGGTAGATGATTTGGTCGGTGGTTCCAGCGAGCGCCAGTGCATCGGAAGCCAGAAAGTTTTCCGACTGGCCAACGCCCACCACCAGCGGCGAACCGTCGCGAGCGCCAACAACGCGATGCGGCTCCTCGCGGCTGAATACGGCGATGGCATAAGTGCCGCGCAGTTCTTTCACCGCGGCCTGCACCGCCTCGAAAAGGTCGCCCATGTAGAGATGATCTACCAGGTGGGCGATCACTTCGGTATCGGTCTGGCTCTCGAAACGGTAGCCGGTCGCCTGCAGTCGCCGGCGCAGTTCTTCGTGATTTTCAATGATGCCGTTGTGCACCAGCGCGATGCGACCGCGCTGGCCGTTGTCGCTGGGTCCGACGGAAAAGTGCGGATGAGCGTTCGCCGTGGTCGGTGCGCCATGGGTAGCCCAACGGGTATGGGCGATGCCTGTATAGGCTTCAAGGCCTTGCGCCTGAATCTCGAGTTCGGCGACGCGCGCGACGCTGCGAACCCGACGCAATTCACCATCCGCATAAACGGCAATGCCGCACGAGTCGTAGCCACGGTATTCGAGCCTGCGCAAACCTTCGATCAGAATTGGAACAATGTTGCGTCGAGCAACGGCACCGACTATTCCGCACATGATTGGCTCCCAAGGGTGGTTATGCCACGAATGCTATGCGGATGAATTGGAAATAGGCTTGCGATTTTCCTCTATTTATGGAATATTCTGTCATGCTATTATAGATGTGACATTTTATTGCATAATCTACAATATATTTTTCTTACTGTTCATGAAAACCGTGATCCCAATCGAACTCGATGCTATCGATCGGCGCTTGCTCAACAAGTTGCAGGATGACTGCTCGATGACAAACCAGTCGCTCGCCGAACAACTTCACCTTTCTGCTCCGACCTGTCTGCGCAGGGTCAGACGCTTGATCGAGGCCGGCGTCATCGAAAGGCAAATCGCCATCGTCGCGCCCACCGCGGCGGCTGCGGGCATCACGGCCGTGGTGGAAATCACGCTCGATGAACAGGGCGCGGAACGCATGCAGGCGTTCGAGAACAGGGTGGTCGCCGAGACCGCGGTGCAGCAGTGTTATCGGGTATCGCCGGGACCGGATTTCGTGCTGATCGTGCACGTACCGGACATGCCCGCCTACCACGCCCTCGTGCATCGGCTATTCACGACAGAAGCGCACGTGCGCAATGTACGAACCTTTTTCTCAGTACTACGCAGCAAGTTCGAGCCAAGAATCAGGCTCTGAAGGCCCGGACCTCCCACCGCGTCCGGGTACGCTTACTTCGCTCTCTTGATCGGCCGCTTCCAACCCGGAATGGTTACCGCCCTGGCTCGCGCCAAGGTCAGGGTGCCGGCCGGGACAGCGGCGGTCACGGTCGATCCGGCGGCAATGGTGGCCCCTGCGCCAACGATGATCGGAGCGACGAGAACCGAGTTCGACCCGGTATGCGCATCGTCTTCGATGATGGTTCTATGCTTGTTGGCACCGTCATAGTTGGCGACAATGGTCCCGGCACCGACGTTCACCCGATCGCCGAGACTGGCATCGCCGACATAGGACAAATGATTGGCCTTTGAGGAAACCCCCAAGGTCGAGTTCTTGATTTCGACAAAGTTGCCGATATGCACACCGTCGCCGAGCGACGTATCCGGACGTAGGCGCGCGAACGGGCCGATCACCGCGTTGCCGCCAACGGCGGCGCCATCGAGGTGACAGAACGGATGCACCACCGTGGCCGCGCCGATCGTGACATCGCGCAGGACCGCATACGGTCCTACCCGAACCCCGTCGCCAAGTTCGACCTGCCCTTCGAAGACGCAGCCGACGTCGATCATCACATCGCGGCCACAGCGCAGGTCTCCACGCACGTCGATGCGCGCCGGATCGGCCAGGGTTACACCGGCATCGAGAAGGCGATCGGCGGTGTTGCGCTGATGAATTCGCTCCAGGGCGGCGAGTTGCACCTTGCTATTGATGCCTTCGGTTTCCCAGTTGTGGGTCGGGTGTACCGCGACCACGGGGAGATTGTCGGCGACGGCCTGGGCGACGATATCCGTCAGGTAATACTCGCCCTGGGCGTTGCGATTGGATAGCGCGGGGAGCCAGCGTTGCAGCGCCTCGGTCGGCGCGACCAGGATGCCGGTATTGATTTCGCCGATGGCCTTCTCGGCGTCGTCGGCATCCTTCTCTTCGACGATGCGCCGGATCGCCCCGGCGACCCGGACAATGCGGCCATAGCCATGCGGGTTAGCCAGATGCGCGGTGAGCAAGGCGAGTCGCCCGCTCGCACCGGCGGCGTCGATCAAGCGCTTGAGCGTATCGCGGCGCGTCAGTGGAACATCGCCATAGAGCACCAACGTATCGGCGGCGGCATCGAGATGCGGCATAGCCTGCAGCACGGCGTGTCCGGTACCCAATTGCGGCTCCTGACGAACCCAAATGAAATCCGTCGCCGCCAGCATCTCCCGCACATGCTCGCCGCCGTGCCCAATGACGACGACGATGCGGCTGGCGCCAAGACTGCGAGCGGTGTCGAGCACATGGGCAAGCATGGGCTTGCCGGCAATCGGGTGCAGCACCTTTGGTAAATCGGAGTGCATACGCTTGCCCTGGCCGGCGGCCAGAACAACGACATTTAGCGAGTTATTTGTCATGGCGGCGGAAAATGAAAGGGCGCCGAGGAGTTTACCTTTTCCCTTGGCGCCCATTGAGCCATTTGCATTTTCAACAAGACAATCAGCGTGGCAGCGTTGTGCTTCCCATGAGGAACTCATCAACGGCACGAGCGCACTGGCGGCCTTCGCGTATGGCCCAGACGATCAGTGACTGTCCGCGGCGCATGTCACCGGCGGCGAATACTTTGGCGACACTGGTGGCGTAGGCTGCGGCGCCATTCGCCTCGGTATCGGCTTTGGCATTGCTGCGCGCATCCTTGGTGACACCGAAAGCGTCAAGCACGCCGCCGATCGGGCCGAGGAAGCCCATAGCCAGCAGAACCAGGTCCGCCTTGATTTCAAACCCGGAACCGGCGACTTCGCTCATCTTGCCGTTCTGCCATTCGAGGCGGACGGCTTTGACGGCCTTTAGCTTTCCATTTTCCCCGATGAACTCCTTCGTGGCGATCGACCAATCGCGCTCGCAGCCTTCATGATGGGACGAAGAGGTGCGCAGCTTCAGCGGCCAATAGGGCCAAACGAGGGTGCCGTCTTCCTGCTCGGGCGGGCGCGCCAACAACTCGATCTGAGTAACGCTGGCCGCGCCATGGCGATTGCTCGTCCCGACGCAGTCAGAGCCGGTATCACCGCCACCAATGACCAGCACGTCCTTGCCAGTTGCGGAAATCGGGTTCTTGCGGCCGCCGGCAACTTGCTTGTTCTGCGGAATGAGGAATTCCAGCGCGAAATGAACGCCATCGAGCGCGCGGCCGGGCACCGGCAGATCACGCGGATGTTCGGCACCTCCGGCGAGGATGACGGCATCGAACTGCTTCATTAGTTGTTCGGCCGACACAGTCTTCTTGGCATCTTTCGCGACACCGGCGGGTAGGTCGCTCCTGGTCACCATGGTATTGGTGACGAAGTTGACGCCTTCTGCCTGCATCTGCGCCATTCGCCAATCGATCAGGCGCTTGTCCAGTTTGAAGTCGGGAATGCCATAACGGAGCAGGCCGCCGATAGCCGCGTTCTTTTCGAAGACGGTGACGTCATGGCCGGCGCGGGCGAGTTGTTGAGCAGCCGCAAGTCCAGCCGGGCCGGAGCCAACAATGGCGACTTTCTTGCCGGTCTTGGAGGCCGGCGGTTGCGGCACTACCCAACCGTTTTCGCCAGCCTTGTCGATGATCGCGCGCTCGATCGACTTGATGCCTACCGGCGACTTGTCGATATTCAGCGTGCAGGCTTCCTCGCACGGGGCGGGACAAATGCGGCTGGTGAACTCGGGGAAATTGTTGGTCGAATGTAGCGCGTCGATCGCTTCGCGCCAACGACCGTGGAAGACGAGGTCATTCCAGTCGGGTATCAGGTTATTGACCGGACAGCCATTATTGCAAAAGGGAATGCCGCAATCCATGCAGCGCGCGCCTTGCACTTTGGCTTGATCGTCGCTGAGATGAAGGACGAATTCCTGGTAATTCTTGAGCCGCTTGCCGACCGGCTCATAGGCCTCGGCGAGTCGCTGGTACTCGAGAAATCCGGTGGGCTTGCCCATTTAAGCGGCCTCCT
>CAISUK010000392.1 GCA_903888645.1 uncultured Pseudomonadota bacterium
AGCAGCGCGATGAATCGGGTCGACGAGCCGGCGGTATCGTCTGGCACACGCAGGGTTCGGGCAAGTCGCTGACAATGGTGATGCTGGCCAAGGCGCTGATACTCGATCTTGATATCCGCACGCCGCGAATTGTGTTGGTCACCGACCGCGTCGATCTTGACAAGCAGCTCGGCAATACTTTTTCGGCCTGTGGCCTGACGCCGGATCGCGCCGAATCGGGGCGGCATCTGGTGGAACTGGTGGCGGATAGCAAGGCACACATCGTCACCACGCTGATTCACAAGTTCGACAAGGCGCTGTCCACGCGCAAGTTCCAGGACGAATCCACCGAGATTTTCGTGCTGGTGGATGAAACCCAGCGCACGCAACTGGGCATGTTCTCGGCGCGGATGCGGCAGATGTTTCCCCATGCCTGCTACATCGGCTTCACCGGCACGCCATTACTGAAGCGTGAGAAAAGCGATGTTGCCAAGTTCGGCGGCATCATCCACACCTATGCCATCAACCAGGCTGTCGCCGATGGTGCCATCGTGCCCCTGCTCTACGAGGGGCGCCTAGTCGAGATCGAGCAGAACAAGACGGCCATCGATGTTTGGTTCGAGCGCCACACCGAGGTCCTGACTCCTGCACAGAAGGCCGATCTGAAGCGGAAGTACGCCCGCGCCGAAATGCTTAACAAGGCCGATCAGGTGATCTATATGCGCGCCTTCGACATCAGCGCGCATTTCCGCCAGAACTGGCAAGGCACCGGCTTCAAGGCGCAACTCGTAGCACCGTCCAAGGCGGCGGCGCTGAAGTACAAGGCCTTCCTCGATGACATTGGCGAAGTGACAAACGAAGTCATCATCTCGGCACCCGATGAGCGCGAAGGCTTCGATGATGTGGATGACGACGAATCCACTGACGAGGTCGTCGCGTTCTGGCAGCGCATGATGAAGCGCTACGGCGATGCCGAAGCCTACGAAACGCAGATCATCAATGCCTTCAAGCACGGTAGCGATCCGGAGATACTGATCGTGGTCAGCAAATTGCTGACCGGTTTCGATGCGCCACGCAATACGGTGCTCTACCTCACTCGTAACCTGAAGGAACACACCCTGCTACAGGCCATTGCCCGCGTCAATCGCCTCTACGATGACGATGAGGGGACCCAGCCCAAGGGGTTCGGCTACATCATCGACTACGCAGGTGTGCTAGGTGAACTCGATCAGGCGCTGACAACCTACAGCGCACTCGAGGGTTTCGAGGAAGGCGATCTCGCCGGCGCATTGGCCAGTATCAATGAAGAGGTGCGCCAACTGCCACAGCGCCACGCCGAGTTGTGGGACGTATTCAAAACCGTGTCCAACCGGCAGGATGAGGAAGCCTTCGAGCAACTGCTGGCCGATGAAAAGATTCGCGAGAATTTTTATGAGCGGCTATCGGCTTACGCCAAAACGCTGGCTATTTCGATGTCCTCCGAAGAATTCATTACCACGACGCCGGAAAATCGCCTCAAGAGTTACAAGGCCGATCTCAAACGCTTCATCAATCTTAAAGCGGCGGTGAAATTACGCTACGCTGAGTCCATCGACTACCGCGACTACGAGCCGAAAATTCAAAAGCTGCTCGATACCCACATCTCGGCCAACGAGGTGCTGAAGCTCAACGAGCCAGTCAATATTTTCGACGGTGTGGCCTTTGATAAAGTCGTCGAGGAGCAAGGCGACGGCAAGCCGACGGCCGCCAAGGCCGACATGATTGCCCACGCCACCAAGCGCGCCATTACCGAGCACCTGGATGAAGACCCGGCATTCTTCGAGAAATTTTCCAAACTGATCCAGCAGGCCATCGACGATTATCGTGCCGGCCGGATTTCCGATCTGGACTATTTGAAGCAGGCCAGCGAGATCAAGGAGGCGGTGGTTAATCGCAAGGTTGATGATGTGCCTGCCGCCCTGCACGGTAACGATCACGCGATTGCTTGCTTTGGTGTCCTTGAGCCGTATTTCGGCCGGCATATTTCAGATGCCTCACGGGCAAAGGACGTGGCGGCAAACGCAGCGGTCAGCATCTGGGCCATCGTTGAACGAAACAAAGTTGTGGGGTTCTGGGACAACCTCGACGCGCAGCGTCGGACGATGAACGAGATGGATGATTTTCTCTATGACGAAATCCGGGATGAGCGGGGCATTGCCCTGACCACCGAGGAAATGGACGAAATCATTGACCGCTCGATGCAATTGGCCAGACACCGGTTGCCGGCGTGAAGACCCAATGATAAATTTTTGGCAAGAAATCGTATTTGGCACTGAAACCATCGGCTACGAGATTCGATTTCTGCCGACGCGACGCACACTCGGGATTGAGGTGCACCCAGACCTGTCCGTGATCGTTCGTGCGCCGTCAGATTGTGATCCGGCAGTCATCCTTGCCCGAGTCGGAAAGCGTGCGCCTTGGATCAGTAAGCAACTGGCCAATTTCCAGCGTTACAGCCCGAGGACGCCGGCGAGGCAATACGTTAGCGGCGAAACGCATCTCTATCTTGGCCGGCAGTATCGGTTGAAAGTTGGCACTGGCGAGACGGCGTCGGTGACGATGAGTCGCGGCCACCTGGTAATGACCCTACCCGGGAAATCAGATCCGGAACGTGTGAAAGCTCTTCTGCACCGCTGGTATCTCGACCATGCCCGGCAGGTGTTTATTGATGTACTGGATGAGCTTCTACCCCGGTTCAAAGGGCACCAGCGGCCACGCCTGATCGTGCGGGCCATGCAGTCGCGCTGGGGCAGCCTGTCGCAGGCCGGCACGATGACGCTGAATGCCAATCTGGTTCGGGCGCCTCGCGCATGCATCGAGTATGTAGTGGCCCATGAACTGTGCCACCTTAAGCATCG
>CAISUK010000393.1 GCA_903888645.1 uncultured Pseudomonadota bacterium
CCGATGAAGCAGTGCCGAATGCCGCCACCATACCGAATATCGACACACCCGCCAAGGCGATTGTCGCCCAGAATGGGCCGGGTTTGGCATCGCGGAAGCTGTGCAGTTGCGTTAAAATCCGGCTCTTTTCGTGATTCACGGGCGGGCGTTCCGGCGACAAAAGTCCGGCGAGTTTAACAAAAATTCCCCTCCTGTCCAACCGGGCTTTCAACATGAATGATGTCGAGAACCAACTGGCGCTGATCAAGCGCGGCGCTGACGAATTGTTGATCGAAGCTGAGTTGGTCGAGAAACTCAACAGCGGACGGCCGCTGCGCATCAAGGCAGGTTTCGATCCGACTGCGCCCGACCTGCATCTGGGGCACACGGTGCTCATCAACAAGCTGCGTCATTTTCAGGATCTCGGCCACCACGTCATGTTCCTGATTGGCGATTTTACGGGGATGATCGGCGATCCCACCGGCAAGAATGCGACGCGGCCGCCGCTGTCGCGCGAGCAGATTCTGGAAAACGCCAAGACTTATCAAGCGCAGGTGTTCAAGATTCTCGACCCGGAAAAGACCGAGATAAGTTTCAACTCGACCTGGTTTGAGCCGCTCGGCGCTGCCGGCATGATCAAATTGGCGGCGCACTACACGGTTGCCCGCATGCTCGAGCGCGACGATTTTCACAAGCGGTACACGAGCGGGCAATCCATTGCAGTCCACGAGTTCCTTTACCCGCTGTGTCAGGGCTACGACTCGGTGGCCATGAAAGCCGATGTCGAACTCGGCGGCACTGACCAGAAATTCAATTTGCTGGTGGGCCGCGAACTCCAAAAGCATTATGGACAACCCGCGCAGTGCGTACTCATGATGCCCTTGCTGGAGGGACTGGATGGCGTCAACAAGATGTCGAAGTCGCTCGGTAACTACATTGGCATTGCGGAGGCGCCGCGCGAAATCTTCGGCAAGCTGATGTCGGTCTCCGATGAGTTGATGTGGCGCTATTACGAGTTGCTGTCCTTTCGCCCCGACGCCGAGATTGCCAGGTTCAAGGTGGATGTCGCCGAGGGCCGCAATCCGCGTGACGTCAAGGTGCTGCTGGCGCAGGAGATCGTCGCCCGTTTCCACTCGCGGTGTGATGCTGAAGAAGCGCTGGCCGATTTCGAAGCGCGCTTCCAGCGTGGTGCCATTCCCGACGACATTCCCGAAGTCAGTTTGTCTGCCGGACCGAGCGGCTTGCCGATTGCGCAAGTTCTCAAGCAGGCAGGTCTGACGCCGAGTACGTCAGATGCGCTGCGCATGATCGAGCAGGGCGGTGTGCGCGCCGATGGAGAGAAAGTCGCTGATCGTGGCTTGATTCTGGCAGCCGGGACGACAGTGGTATTGCAGGTTGGCAAGCGCAAATATGCTCGCGTGATGCTGACCTGAAAATGACGCAGAGATGTCATCAATCGGCCACGAAAATTTTTCCTGAAATGAGTTGACCGGGCAGCTTTCCTCCGTATAATGCGCCCCTCTTGTTGCTCAGCAACATCGTTCTTTAAAAACCAGAACAGCCGATAGGTGTGGGTACTGGGTGGGTTGAGGCAGTTGCAGGTGGCTGGTCCGAGATCG
>CAISUK010000394.1 GCA_903888645.1 uncultured Pseudomonadota bacterium
CGCTCATCGGCGACCTGATGCAGCCGGCCCTGCAATACAGCGCACCGTTTCTCCTCACCCTGGGTGTCCATGTCCTCGATCCCAATGCCACCAAGTCGGTGGTGACCGCCAATCACGTCCGGGCCACGCAGAACGCCAAGTCGAAGATGGCCGACGTGATGCCCGACGTCAAGAAGAAGCTGGACGACTGGACCGCCGCGGCCGATGCCATCGATACCGGCGGCAGCCTGGTCAGCCTCTACCACCAGCTGGCCTTGTTCACCTCGCCGGCTAAGGCCGTCGCCGCCCACGAAGCAGCTAACGCCATCTGGCGCGGCAGGGGCTTTCAACTCAATGCCGATGCCTACATGCATCGACAGGCGCTCCTGGCCAGCCTGCCGATGACGCTGACCGAGAAGTTTCACAAGGATCTGGTCAAGATGCGCCGGGTCACGCGCAAAACCATGGCCAATGCCATTCACATGGCGCCGATCATCGCCGAGTGGCGCGGCACGCGCACCCCGGCGCTGGTCTTCGGCGGGCGGCGCGGCCAGCTCATGACGCTGGATATTTTCGACAACGACCTGGGCAACTACAACTTCGCCATCATCGGCGCACCCGGTTCGGGCAAGTCGGTGCTGATGAACGAGATGGCCTGGTCCTACCGCGCCATCGGCGCCAAGGTCTGGATGCTCGACCTCGGCCGCAGTTTCGAGAAACTGTGCCGCAAGGCCAATGGCACCTACATCGAGTTCAAACCCGATGTCGATCTCTGCCTGAATCCGTTCACCCACATCGTCGACATCCATGAAGACATCGACATGTTGGTGCCGGGCATCGCCAAGATGTGCTCGATGCAGCACACCCTAGAAGAGGTCCAGTACAAGGCCATCTCGGCAATGGTCCTGAAACGCTGGCGCGAATATGGCAATGACTTGTGCATCACCGGCCTGCGCGATGCCTTCAAGAGCGGCAGCATCGAGGAACTTGGCGTGGTCGGGGATCAGCGCATCAAGGACCTCGCCATCATGCTCAATCCGTATTCACGCGGCGGGCAGTACGAACGGTTTTTCGAGGGCCGCAACAACGTCGACTTTTCCAACGACTTCATCGTCATCGAGAACGAGGAACTGAAACGCCGCCCCGACCTGCATGCGGTGGTGAACATCCTGTTGCTGCACCGAATCACCGGCGAGATGTATTTGACGCGGAACCGGCGCAAGGTCCTCTTCGTCGATGAACTGAAACAGCAATTGGGTGACATCGGCGCCGACGATCCGGTCAAGGCGGCGGTCATCGAGGAAGCGGCCCGGCGCGCGCGCAAGTATGGTGGTGCGCTCGGCACCGCCACCCAGAGCGCCGATGATTTTTATGGGTCCACGCAGATGGAAGCGGCCTTCAATTGCTCGGACTGGGTCTTTCTGCTACGCCAGAAACCGGAGTCGATCGAGATGCTCGACCGCAAGGGCCGACTCACCATGGATGAGCCGAAGAAGCGCCTGCTGAATTCCTTGCGCACCGAGGCCGGGGTGTTTTCCGAGCTTTATATCTCCTCGCCAGTGGGCGAAGGGGTAGCGCGCAACATTCTCGATCCGGCAACGCACCTGTTGTTTTCCAACAAGCTGGAAGACAACGCGCCCATCGACGAATTGCGCGCCGCCGGGCTGTCGATCGACGAGGCGATCAATGAACTGTTGCGACGCCGGGGGCATGCATCGTGAAAGTCCTGCCCTGGCCGACGCTCCTGCCGACGCTGCTGTCCGTCGGTCTCGTTGCCGGCAGCCTGGCGCTCTATGACGGTCTGGTGGTGCGTCCGTCGCTGCGCGTCGGTGTGGTCGACGTCGCCGAGGTGTACCGCGCCAAGGAAGCCGAGTTCACCCAGATCCTCACCCGTGCGCCTTCGGAGGATGATCGACAAAAGGCCTTGCTCATGGCACGCGCCTTTGCCCAGCGACTGCCAGCCGCCCTCGACGAACTCCCGCGGGAATGCAACTGCCTCGTCGTGCTCAAGACCAGCGTGGCCGGCGCACCGCCGCACGGCATCGATTTGACGGCACTGCTGCGCAGCAAGGTGGATAGGCCATGAGCACTGAACTTGATGCAGCCATGGCCACCGTGGTCGCGCCGAAAGCGGCCCAGGGGCGCAACGTCTTTACCCACGGTGCCGAGTTTCTGCGCCACGTGCGGCAGCGCTGGATGCTCTATTTGCCGTTGTTGGTGATTTGGACTCTGGCCTATATTCGGCTCTTCATCGATCCAACGCCACGGCTACCACTGCTGTTCAACTGGACACCGAGTCTGCCCTACCGGGTGGCGTTGCTGGTCGATGGTTCCTCTGCATTGCGGCGCGGCGACTGCGTGGTATTCGCCTTCGCCGGAGATGCCCAGAAGGACTATCCGGGGCTGCGCGGCCAACCCTTTTTCAAGATCGTCCGTGGCCTGCCCGGTGATGTCGTCACGGTCAGCGACCGGGCTGTGTTCATCAACGGCGATCCGGTCGGTATCGCCAAGACCCACGCTGTCGATGGGCGCCCGCTGCCAGTGATTACACCCACGGTCATTCCGCCCGGCAATCTCTATGTCCAGGGCACCAGCCCCGACTCCTTCGATTCGCGCTATGCCGCGAGCGGCCTTGTCCGTGCCGAACAAGTGCTGGGCCAGGCAATTCCTTTGTTTTGACGAGCAGCGATGCAGCGCGCACCCCGTACTCTGCTCCCGAACATCGCCGCAATGATTGCCTTCGCCCTGTGCATGGTAACGGCAAGTACGGCAGTCGTTGGGCAGACCAGCCCGGCACGTGGCCCAGTATCGAACCAGAAGGCCGGCGCCGACGAGATGCCACTGGACGACTACCTCGGGCTGTTGCAGCAGATCGCCCCCGCTGCCGAAACCGGCGCACGTCGCTACCTGGCCGTGTTCCAACAACGCTGCGGCCGAACCATGCGCACCAGCGAACTGCGCCGCGCTATCGCCGACGGAGAGGGCGATCCAGCGCTGATGGGATTCATTCATGCCGCGCAAACGCAGGATGTGGCAGCGGAAACCCGATGGGCCCAGTTGCTCCGTTGCCCCAACGGACGGCCGCGATGAATCCCTTCAGGCTCACACTGCTTTGGACAGGGCTGGCGCTACCGTTCGCCAGCGCGTGGGCGATGGACTTGGGCGTGATCGGCCCCACCTACGAAATCAGCGAACCACATTTGTTGCAGATGATCGAGCAACGCCTGCAGGACAAGGCGCGTTCGGGTGAATTGCAGCGTCTGGAAACGGAGGCGCGAAACCGTGGCATCGAGACGGTCAACCACCCACCACCGGTGGCCGGCCTCCACGTCACGGACAGCGCCCGGACCTACTACGTCGACCCGAGTTTTACACTGGATCGCAACATCGTCGGCGCTAAGGGTGAACTCCTGTTTGCTGCCGGCACCCGCAAGAACCCACTCGAGGTGGTATCGCTGTCCCGGCATCTGCTCTTCTTCGATGCCCGCGACCCGCGCCAGGTCAGTCGTGCCCAGACATTGATCGGACATTATGCCGGGCGGGTCAAACCGATCCTGGTCGGCGGCTCCTATCTTGATCTCATGAAGTCCTGGCGCATTCCGGTATTTTTCGACCAGCAAGGCCGGCTGACCCGCCGCCTTGGAATTACTCAAGTCCCGGCTCTGGTCTCGCAGGAAGGGCTGCGGCTGCGCATTGATGTATTGGTGGTCAGTCGATGAACTGGCGGCAGCAGATTCTTCTGGTTCTTGCCGGCCTGTCGTCGCTGGTCGCCGCCCCCGCCCTGGCGGCCGGCACGGCCACCTGCACCGGCAAATTTCCAAATCCCATCACCGACATCTGCTGGTCCTGCATCCTGCCGATCAGCATCGGCGGTGCCCGCGTCGCCAATGTCGGTGACCAGGAAGACACCGACAATCCCACCAGCTCAGTCTGCAGTTGCGGCGTCAATCCGATCATCGGCCTGTCCATCGGCTTTTGGGAACCGGCCCGCCAGGTCGAGGTGGTGCGCAAGCCCTTCTGCCTGACTTCTCTCGGCGGGGTCGACCTCGATCCGGGCATCCCGGCGCCGGAAGCGGCCCGTTTCACCCGAGCCGAGGGCGATGGCGACGGCGGCAGCTTTTATCAGGCGCACTTTTATGTGAATCCGGTGCTGTATTGGCTGGAAGTCGTGACCGATTTTCCGTGTCTGGAAAAAGGCGCGTTCGATCTGGCTTACCTCACCGAAGTCGATCCGCTGTGGGCCGACGACGAACTGTCCCTGATCCTCAATCCGGACGCCGTGCTGTTCGCCAACCCGGTCGCCATTGCCGCCTGCGCCGCCGACTGCGTCGCGGCCTCCCTGGGCTTCGGGATACGCGAACTGTTCTGGTGTGCCGGCTGCCAAGGCAGCATCTATCCCCTTGACGGCTACCTGCCCTATCACCTGGGCGGGGTGCGCAGCGCCGCACTCTTGACCCAGCGCCTGACCGCGAAGATGCACCGGGAATTGATCGCCTGGGGTTGGCATGGCACGCCAGGCCTGTGCGGCCCCTACTTCGAGCCGCTCATGGACAAGACCGCCTACAAGACCCAACTCACCTATCCGATTCCCAACACCGACAAGGAGGCCGGCCGCTGCTGCCAGCCCTTCGGTCGCACCACGGTGTCCTGGGGGGCCGGCAAGGAGTATCCGGTGCGCGGCGAGGATTTCGCGTTTCTGCTGTTTCGCAAGAGGAACTGCTGTGTCGGTTTCTGAACGTTGCCGACGTAGGTCCATCCGGGTCGTTGGACTGCTCGCCACTTGCCTGGCGGGTGGCCAGGTGCTCGGGCAAAGTCCACCCACAGTCTCGGACGCGGACATCGAACGGGTCCGGGGTGAGCAGCCCACGATCACCGAGTCAGACATTGAAGCGGCACGCCAGAAATACCGCATGCCCAGCGATGCCGAACTCCGTTCCGCGCCGGTGCCCGGTCTGCCGAACATCGAGGCGCTGCCTAATCCGGTCAGCCACACCCCGATCGATCTCGAAGCGCTGGCGCGTTCCTATGCCGCACCAGCGGCGACCATGGCCCAGGCGATGGGGCTCGCCGCCGGGCCAGGCTTGCTGGTATTCGTCAGCCTCTCCATGCCGCAGCCAACCTTGCAGCGCCTGATCGACCAGGCGGCGCGGGCCAAGGCCACGGTAATCCTGCGTGGCTTTGCCGGGGGATCGCTGCGCGATACCGTCAGTCGGGTACAGGCCTTGATCGGCGATCGGCAAGTGTCCGTGCAGATCGATCCACAAGCCTTCGATCGCTTTGCAGTCACCCAGGTACCGACCTTCGTGCTGATCCACGACGGTACTCGCCCGCTGTCCTGCGCCAGCGGCAGCTGCGCACCGCCGGAACAGTACCTGCGCACGATGGGCGATGTCAGCCTCGACTATGCGCTGGAATTCATGCAGCGGGCGGCACCCCGGTTCGCGCAGGATGCGGCGGGTTTTCTGCGCCGCTTGCGGGGATGAACGCGGCGAACAGCGCATGAACGTCATCAGCCGCGCCATCACCGGATTCACCCTGGTCTGTTTCATCACGACGCAGAACGTCGCTATCGCCGGTCCGCACGAGGAAGGCACAGCGGCTGGACAGGCCGCCAATCCATTCATTCAGGGATCGGTCAATACGACGAGCGCAGTCGCCACGGTGCCGGGCTACACCAGTACACCGCCGGAGACGGCGCTCTACGGCCAGCCCGGCCTCGCGGCGACGGCCAATGCGCGCCTGGCGGCATGTATCGGCAGTACCGATCCGATCTGTCAGGCACAGGTCGGTGCCCTGTCCTCGGCCAATACGCCGCGCACAGCGATCTCGCCCTACGATCCGGCCGTGACCGCAGCGCGCGATATCGCCCGCAATCCCTCAGCCGTACTGGGCAGTCTCGCCAGCTTTTACAGCGGCTGCAGCACCGCCGAGTCGACCACGCCGGCCGGCAGCGTCAGCAAGCTTTGCAATCGCTACAGCGGGATCGGCAACTACACGGCGCGGCGCGACTTGACGGTGCAGGTTGATCTCGTGCCCAGCTGCGCTTCGGGCACCTGGTTCGCCCACGGCCAGGTCAATCGGAATGGCGCCGATTCCATGGTGACCGACGCGCAATGCCGCATCCGCGCCGATGGCCTGCAGAGCTTTCGCTTCTACGCCTCGGGCGGCATGGGCGCCTGCATCGGCTGGCAGACGCTCGATCTGCCCACCACACCCGCGACGCAGGCCAGCTTCGTCACCAACCTGTCACCCCATTGGCAAGGCTACTGCTGGAGTCCGTTTCAGGTCGTCATGATGCCGGGTTCCGGTTGCAGCAGTGGCAACTGCAACTACAGCTTTCAGTTCGGCACGCCGAAGACGGCCTGCCCCACCGGCACGGTCGCTGGCGATACGCTCAGCGGCAGCTGGGGTGGTGCGGACATCATCGCCGGACCTGCGGATCAATGTTTTACGCTTGCCGTCACCGATCCCGTTACCGGTTGCGCGCTCGGCAGCACCCTGGTCTTGGACGCCACCGGGTCGCACTGCGCGAGTCCAGCCGGCGCCCCGATGCTGGTCGGCGCCGTTGGCTGGACGCTGCCCCTGTCCTTCGTTCAGCCCACCATGAGCCAGCATGAAACCGACCTCTGGGTCGATAACGCGGCAGCGCTGCAAAGTGGCGGCCGGTGCACCGTCACCACCGCCGAGCGCTGTGTCGATGGTCCGTCCACCAAAGTCATCGATAGTCACGCCGTGACGCGCGCCTGCTGGTCCTATGAACGAACGCTGTCCTGCTCCGCTGGCGCAGCGCTCGACGAATGCGCAGCGCTAACCAGCGCCGGCTGCACGCCCGGTAGCAGCCTCTGCAAGCAGATGAACACCAGCACCGGCCTGTGCGAAATCTTCCAGGACACCTACCGCTGCCCCGTGGCCGCGCAACCGCTCACCAGCGTCGCGAACTGCCCGGCCAACGTCTATTGCCTGGGCACCAGTTGCTTTAATACCAGCACGACCAGCGACACCGATTTTGCCCGAGCGATGACCCTGTTGGAGGCCGCACGCGAAGCCGGCGTCTATCTCGACACGACACGTATGCAGGTCTTCAGGGGCGAGGCCAACAATTGTCGCGATCAGTTGCTCCAGAACTGCTGCACCAGCAATGCCGCTGGCGCCGGCATGAGCAACCAGAGCCTGTTTGGCGTAGGTTCACGGCTGGTGTATGACATTCTGATGAACGCCGACAACCGTCAGTTCATCACGCAGGGCATGCAAGCGCTGCTGATGAGCGGCGGCTTCAGTGGCGCGTTCACCTCGTATGGCGTCACGGTGGCCGTCAATGGGACAGCGCTGCCCGCCGGGTCGGCGGTGCTGTATTCAGGCGACACTTTCCTGGTCGCCTTCGACCCCTGGTCGTTGGCCATTTCCGTGGTGATCAGCATCGTCATGTCGATGATGTCCTGCAATGGCGACGAGGGGAAACTGGCCATGAAGGAAGGCGCTGGCCTCTGTCATACCGTCGGCACCTGGTGTTCCTCGTGCATCCGCGTCCTGGGCGCCTGCGTTGCCTGTATCGAGCACACCACCGGCAAGTGCTGCTTCAACAGCAAGCTCGCCCGCATCGTGAATGAACAAGGACGGCTGCAGGTCGCCAAGGGTTGGGGTTCAGGTCAGGTACCCGACTGCTCGGGATTTTCCATTGCGCAACTGCAGAGTCTGGATTTCGCGGCCATGGACCTCACTGAGTTTTACGCTTCCATCGTCCCGACCCTGCCCAATGTCGGCGCCTTGCAGAGCAGCAGCTCAGCGCGGGTGGCCAACTGCTATTACGGCCAGGGGAAATGCCAATGAACGTGCCCTGGTTAGTCGGCGCTGCATTGACGATCACCGCCACGTTGATATTTGCGGCACCCGCCGAATCGGTGGAGCGCACGCCGGTGTCGGATGCCCGCCCGCTGCTGCTGGCAGCTCTTCGGGCGACCAATGGGCAGGCTTACGGCGTCATGACGGGACCGACGGCCGACGCCATCACGGCACGTTTTTCTGCGACGACGCCAATCAACATCGACGTCACCACTGAAAAACACTTCGCCCAGCCCGGCTGCAGCCGCCTGAAAGTGACATTCAGCCAGGGCGGTGTGCGGCTGCCGGGCAACACTGCTGCACGCACCGAGACGATCGAGTTCGGCATCAACTATTGTCTCGACGGCCTGCCGCCGAAGTCGCTGCAATGAGGCGATCCGCATGAAGATATTCTTCGCAGCTCATGACCTGCGTCATTGCATCCTCCTCGTGGCAGCCGCCGCACTGGCGCTATCACCATTGATGACCAATGCCCAGGGTGACCAGGAAATTCAGGACAGTGCGCAAAGGTTCTGGACCGAGTCCTGGCGCGGCTGGCATTTTTATGAGGCGCCGGAATCGGATCTACCGGCAGCACCCACCAAGCCAAAGGCTGCAGCATCACCGACTGCGCCACTCAAAGCCCCGGAGCTGGTCGAATTCGAACGGCTGCAAAAGTCCCTGGAAGATTTGCGGAATATCGCCATCATGCGGCCGACCGAGGCCAACGTCCGTCGCTACATGGAGCTGGAAGCGCAAGTGGTAAGCCGTGCCTCGGTATTTGCGGACGTGGCCCAACGCGTTGCCTGGGCGACACCCGAACTCGATCCGACCGTGCAGGGCCGACCGGTCAATGCCAAGGCGCTGGAGGTGTTCGAACAGACGCAGCAGGTCGATCGGTCCCACGCCGTGGTCGAACTGGCTCGCGACCATGTGCTGTTCTTCTTCTATCGATCGGACTGTCCGTATTGCCATGCCTTCGCGCCGACCCTGGCGGCGTTCCAGACGCGTTACGGGATTGAAGTCGTGGCGATCAGCATGGACGGTGGACCCATGCCCGGATTTGCCCACGCGCGGGCCGACAACGGTATCGCGACCACACTCAAAGTGAGCCAAGTCCCGGCCGTCTTCCTGGCCCAGCCATTTACCGGAAAGATCGCGCCGATCGGGTTTGGCGTGCTCTCCGAAGCGCAGTTACTGGAACGGATCGCCATCGTTGCCGGCCCGCCAGGCGAAGCCACACTGCCAAGTACCGTGCAACAGATCGGTCTTCGATAGGATGATTATGGGACACATCACGGCACATCGCATCCAGCACAGAACTGCCGCGCTCATGATGGCTGGACTACTGTTGGCCAGCTCGCCGCCGCTCTTCGCCGGCGACCTAAACGCCGAAGTCAATGCCATGTTCAACAACCTGGGCACTATCGGCAATTACACGGCACCCGGCGCCTTTCGCGGCCAGACCTTCAACACCTATACCGGCGGCAATCTGATGATGCGTTCGCCCAACAAGGTGTACCAACTCGCCGCCATCCAGTTTCCCAGCGCCAAAGCCGGCTGCGGCGGCATCGACGTGTTTGGCGGCAGCTTCAGCCACATCTCGGCCGTCGAGTTCAAGAACATGCTGAAGAACATCACTGCTGCCCTGCCCGGCATCGCCTTCCAGCTCGCCCTCGAAGCGGTCTCGCCGCTGTTGGGTGGTCTCACCAAATGGGCCAAGGGTCTGGAGACCTGGATCAACAACGCCCGCATCAACTCCTGCGAAACCGCCAAGGCCATCGTCAGTACCGCCGCCGAATCGGTCGGCTACAGTTCCCAGGAAACCTGCGCCGATCTGGCCATCGAAATGGGGCTGGAAAGCGATCGCGATGCGGCGCGGCGCCGCTGCGCCACCGACCGGCCCGGCGTACTGGCTGCGGCGCGGGCGTCGACCGACCCGAACATCAAGAACAAGGCGCCCTTCGTCGGCAACCTCACCTGGAAAGCACTGCAGGCTGCGGGCTCAACCCTGGATGACCCGGAGCGCGAGCTGATCATGAGTCTGGTTGGCACCATCATCTATTACCCCGACGAAGCTGGCCGCGATCCGGAGCCGATCGCCCCGACGCTCACCTCGATCAGCCAGCTCCTCTATGGCCAGAGCGCCGCGACCGGTACCGATGTCGTCCAGCACCTGCTGAAATGCAACGACTACAGCAACTGCGATGTCGTCACCCTGAACACCGCCTACACGCACACCCCATTTACCGCCAAGGTCGAGACGATGATGCGCTCGATCGCCGACAAGATCGCCACACGCACGGCGATTCCCAACAACTCGGCCGAGGTCGGCTTTGTGAATCAGACCACCGAGCCGGTCTACAAAATGCTTTCGATCGGTTCGAGCATTCCGGGCTCGGGCTTGGCCGATAGCTTGATCAACCATTACCGCGACGTGATCGCCGCCGACTATGCTTACGTCTTTCTCGAGCGCAACCTGCGGGTCGGGCTGGCGGCCCTCGACAAGGATTACACGTTGCAGCAAACCCAGCGCGAGCAGGCCCACCAGTTGCGGCAACGGGCGCAGACGGTGCTGCAGCAACTCTCCCAGGAGAAGAACCTGCTCTACCAGAAAGTCGGATCGTTTCGCGCCGTATCGAATCACCTTGAGCAGCTGGAACGGCAACTCCGCTCGAGCATGCCACAACACGTGATGGACATGCTGGGCCAACAGGCCGCTTATCTGTCGCGCTGATTGACGAAACGGAGCCACGTTGCCGTGTGGGAAATTTACGCCTACCAGAATGCCGACAGCCTGTTCGGCGTCTTCAACGCCGCGGCGGCGATCCATGCCTCGAACGACTACCTGGCGGCGGTGGCCGCGGTGGCCTTCTGTGGCTTTGCCGCCGCGCTGATCGCCTACGCCTTCGCTCCGGAGAAGTTGCAGGGCTGGAAATGGCTGGGGACCGTGGTGCTGGTGTATTCCGTATTGATCGTGCCCAAGGTGACGGTGGGCATCGTAGACAAAACCGGCGGTGAGGCAGTCAAGGTGGTAGACAACGTGCCTTTCGGCGTGGCCATGATGGGCAGTCTCACCAGCACCATCGGCAACACCCTGACCACGCTCTTCGAAACGGCTTTCCAGGTCATCCCCGGCATCGGCGCCTTGCCGGCTGAACTCAGCTACCAGCAAAATGGCCTGATGTTCGGCAATCGCCTGATCCGCGAGACCGGTAACGTCGTGTTCCAGGATCCGGCTTTCCGCACCGATCTGATCAATTTCATTCACAACTGCACGACCTACGACCTGATCGATGGCAGCCTCGATCCGGGCGTGTTTTCTGCGGCGGATGATGTCTGGCCGCTCATGGCCGCGCCGAATCCGGCGCGCTTCAGCACCCTGACCGCAGCCGCTGGCAGCCTCAGCATCGACACCTGTCCCAATGTCTATCTGAGCCTCAACGCGCGCCTGCCAGCGCAGATTCAGCGCATCCAGGGACATTTGGCTTTCCAGCTGAATCCAACCTTGCCCGGTGCCGCGGCGGCAGCCGTCATCGCCGGGCAGATTCAGCAGGCTTATCTCAAGAACAGCATCGCCAATGCCGCCGCGACGGCCGCCGACCTGATCCGGCAGAACGCGATGCTCAATGCCATAGAAGACACCAGCAAGATCGTCGGCCAGAAGATCAATGATCCGGCAGCCATGGTATTGGCCGTCGGCCGCGCTCAGGCAGTGGCCCAGCAGAATGCCGCCTGGCTCAACACCGGCAAGATCGCCGAGCAGGCCTTGCCGGTATTTCGCAATGTCGTCGAGGCGGTCACCTACGCCATGTTCCCGCTGGTCGTCTTGCTGCTCCTGCTCACCAGCGGACGGGAAACCATGCTGGCTTTCAAGGGCTATGCCGCCGTCCTCATCTGGATTCAGCTCTGGCCACCACTCTATGCCATCCTCAACTATATGGCGTCGACCTACGCCGCCTACGATCTGGCGGCTGCCGCCGACCTGGGTACAGGCTCCAAGGCGCTGGCCTTGCAGACCGCGTCGACCATCTATTCGCGGGCGATCTCGGGTGAGGCGGTGGTTGGTTATCTCGCCATGAGCATTCCCTTCATCGCCTGGGCGGCACTGAAGCGGATGGAAACCATGGGTACCGCCATGGTCGGTGGCTTGTCCGGCCTGCAAGGCATGATCTCCAGTGGAACATCGGGCGCCGCGGCCGGCAACGTCTCGCTGGGCAACGTCGGCATGGACCAGCTGCAGTTGGCACCCAATAGAACCTCGACTTTCATGAGTAGCTGGCAAGACGACCTGAGCGGCAACACGATCTCCACGAATGCATTGACCGGGACCAGCGCGATGAGTCTGCTGCGTAACCAGGGCTTTGCCTCGCGCGTGGTGTCGATGCGCGTCTCCGAGCAGGATGTGGCCCAGGCCAGTCGTCAGGCCGATGCGGCGCGCGGCGAAGCGATCTCGGCCAATACCGAGCGATCCGCGGCACTCGCCGATACCTTTGCGCGCGGCCTCGCCAAGCTGCGCTCGTCGCGCACCAGTCACGGCACCGCCGCGAGCAGTTTCGAACAGACCGGCGAGACGCTCAACCGGCTCGATCAGATCTCGAATAACGTGGCCAAGAGCACTGGATTGTCTCAGAGTCAGGTGGCGCAGATTGCTTTCGGCGCCGCCGGCCATCTTGGATTGAACGCACTCGGCAACGGTGCCGAAGTTCAGGCCAGGGCCGGGAAGAACTACTCGTCGGGGTTATCGGCGAACGAGCAGAAGGTGCTAAATAACCTGACGCAGGAACAGATCGCCGAATTCAAGCAGTTCGGTGATCGGGTATCGCGGGACTCCAGTGTCGTCAGCAGTTTTGCGAATGATGCGCGCGAGGCACAGGAGATATCATCCAGGCTGGCGACGACGCAGTCGCGCGCCGAGCGGGCGGATGCCAGTTTTGCGGAACGGACGGCGTTTGCGGAGCGCGTCTCGTCGGCCAAAGATCGGGGCGAAGCGATTTCGATCGATATCGCCCAGGATCCGCACAATATGGCCATGTTCCTGCGTTATGCCGAGCAATACGGCGGCGACAGTGCCTCTGCGCTGTCCATGTTCGATGCGGAACTGGCGCGCCAGGGGTTGCGACCGAATCGGGTGTTTTCTGATGGGACGGCGTTGCCACAGTCGTTTGGCGACTTACGTGAGCAGCATCAGCGGGAAGTTTTGGATCCGGGGCTATCACCCGATCTCGCGGCGACGGCTCAACAGCAACGCGAAAATGTCGCCAAATCCAATCGCCCCGGTGCAGAACCTCGCGCCGACAGGGGACCATCGCCATTGCGAGGTGAAGTACAAACACGCGGCGGCGCGATCAAGAAGGAAACGAGTGAGGCTGGGTCGAACTTTGATCGCAAGGCCGAGATTGTCGATCCCGGGGATGGTACGTTGGCGACCAGAAGATCGCTGCTCAAGCAATCTGGCAAGCAGCTGGTCGATGACGGCGAGGCAAGTTTCGATAACGCCAAGGATGCCGTCAAGAAGCTGCTGGACAAAAATGACTGATCAGTCGGTTGTTCCGCCGGTTCCACCAAACGGCTTGCTGTCGGGCGATGTTGGCTTCATGAATTGGGGATGGTTTTCGTTACGCCAATAGTTGTCCATGAGATCGTCATCGGTGGTGCCCAGGCCACGAAGAGTGTCGTCCGGATACTTGCCGGGGCTACGTCCTCTGCCAATGCCTGATATCGCTCCGCCCAAAATTGCTCCGAAAAATGCGCCAAGGCATGTCATAAACAATGTGATGCCGAAGTCATCCCCAAGGCACGAGAGCAATCCGACAGCCGAACCAGCGACGATGAATCCGATGAACGTGAGTATTTGCATGTAGGCCTCCGAGGAATCGAGCCTACATGTGCAACCTCAGGTTTCAACCTTGTCTTACGAGAAAATCATACATTGCCATACTCAAAGCCCAGAGCCTATTGGCCCTATCGGCAATCAACTGTCTTAGCTCCTGAGCTGAAACCTAACGACGGCTTTCGTTGCTTCGTGGAGCCAAGGATCTGCAAGGCGTTGCCATGGCAGCTGATCGGCCATTGCCGCCGTTCGCCTGAATTCTCCAAACTCAGGCTAATGACCGCAATGCGGAAATTGGCTGGACTCACACTTTCGGCCAATTGGAGCCGTTCGACTGCCGAAGCGATCGGGCCGCTCAAGACCGATACCGGTCTTGTGACATCGGCATGCCCAGCGCCCGGTCCGCTCAGATACCTGCCGTTCGACGTCAGCATGGTTGGGGCGTGGACTCAATTCGGGATATTGGATGGCAAGTGCGGGTAAATTGCTTTGTCTTCAATTGGCGAGGTGTTTGTGCTCAGGGCGGGGGAATGCGCCGCAGGATTTCCTTTCCATCCAGTTGAGGGTTATGTCGGCGAATGACGGGTCGAAAAACCTTTCTTCAGTGGTGGGAATGTGATCATGCGTTGCCCTTGTCTTCGTGCTCCTCTGTAATTGAACTGTAGAAGATATGACCGGGAATCATGAAGGTCCAGTCGCGCTTCAACGCGGACAAGATGAAATCTCGCAGAACTTTCAGATTCGACATGAATGTGCTTGGTTAAGCGGAAAGTTCAGAATGCTCAGATGGCAATGCCTACCGGCGTGATGAATTTCGGCAATCATGCAAATCGGCCAATAGATTTCGCTACATTCATCACACTTAGGCATTGAACAGAGGAACATGAATTGAATGGATTTCAGGGGGTCTACGAAGCGCAGACTCTGGAAGTTTGGGGGCTGCTGAGTGCTGCCCTCTGTCATCATGGTTCTGTGCCTCGCTAGGAAATCGGTGTGTAGTTAGCCGACCAGCGAACGCAAATCAACGAGCAATCGATCGGGAATGATTAGGCCATTCTCCCGAGCTTGGCGCCGGGATTCTTCGCGCCGATCGCCAGGCAAGCGGACCCCAGCGTCGGCAATCATTGCCTCGACCAGTATTTCCATTCGCGTGTGGTACCCATCGAGTCCAGCCAGCGCCCCGGGGTCGATCACCAGAAACAGTTGACCTAGGCGAGCCCGGTTTCCTGTCTCTGAGAAGAAAGAGTCTGCTTCGAAGCCGAAAGAGGCACCGACTACAGCACCGATCAGTAGTTCGACCCACAGGGCGAGCATGGCGCCTTTGACGCCGCCGGTTGGTAACATGCTCCCGCGCAGCCCTTCCTCCGGGTCGTCGGTCGGGTTGCCCGCGCCATCAAGCGCCCAGTTCAATGGGATGCGCTTTTTGTTTTGCGCTGCGACTAGGAGCTTCCCCCGTGCCACTTCGGACAACGACAGATCGATCGCCAACGGAGCCGCGTTTCGGCGAGGAAACACTGCGGCAATGGGATTGGTACCGAATAGCGGTTGCTTGCCGCCCCATGGAGCGATGGCCGCCGGCGAGTTGCTGAGCGCTAAGCCAACCAATCCTGCGGCGGCTACCGGTTCGAGATGCTGGGCCGCGGCACCAAAATGGTTACTACGCACCACGGCCGCCAAGCCGATACCGAATTCGCGGGCGCGCCCGATGGCCTCAGCTACAGCCAGATTGCAGGCCGGATAGGCAAGCCCATCCGCTGCATCGACTACGCAGGTTGCTCCTCGGCTGGCCTGCACTGTTGGTTGCGCCGAACCATCAACGCGACCGTGACGAAGGTGGGCGCAATATAGCGGA
>CAISUK010000395.1 GCA_903888645.1 uncultured Pseudomonadota bacterium
CACCTCAAGCTGAGGCAGAATCGCCTTGATGGCCTTTACCACGCTGATGGTGTTGGCGCCGGGCTGCCTCTGAATGTTGACGATGACCGCCGGCGTCTCGTTCATCCACGCTGCCTGCTTGTTGTTCTCGATGCCGTCCACCACCTGCGCAACACTGCTGAGCATGATGGGCGCGCCGTTGCGGTAGGCAATCACGACCTTGCGATAATCGTCGCTGGTCACCAACTGATCGTTGGCGTTGATCTGATAATCCTGATGAGGTCCGTCGAAGTTTCCCTTGGCGGCATTGACGCTGGTTTGCGTGAGCGCCGTGCGCAGGTCTTCAAGGTTGAGTCCGTAAGACGACAGCGCGGTCGGATTGGCCTGAATGCGCACGGCCGGCTTTTGCCCGCCGCTGATGCTCACCAGGCCCACGCCGCTCAACTGCGAAAGCTTGGGCGCAAGCCGTGTATCCACCATATCCTCAACCTGTGAGAGCGGAATCGAGTCGGACGTGATGGCCAGCGTCAGCACGGGAGCATCCGCCGGATTGGTCTTGCTATAAACAGGAGGCGAGGGAAGGCTCGACGGCAGAAAGCTCTGCGCGGCGTTAATCGAGGACTGAACCTCTTCCTCGGCGATGTCGATGTTGAGGCTGAGAGCGAACTGCAACACAATTACGGACGATCCGCCGGAACTTGTCGACGTCATCTGGCTCAGCCCCTGGAGTTGGCCGAACTGACGTTCAAGGGGAGCAGTGACCGTTGTGGCCATTACGTCCGGGCTGGCGCCTGGATAGAAAGTCAGTACCTGGATGGTCGGGTAATCAACCTGAGGCAAGGCAGAAACCGGCAGTTGGGTATAGGCAACAATACCCACCAGCAGGATTGCCGCCATCAGCAGCGACGTGGCTACGGGGCGCTCGATGAAAGGCCCGGATGGACTCACGGAGTCTTGCCCTCAACGGGATTTGCCGGAGGCGCCTGCTTTGCCACCACGACTTTACTCCCGGCCTGCAGCTTGTCGAAGCTGCTGGTCGCCACGACCTCGCCGGGATTGATTCCCGTTACCGAGGTCATGCCGCCCTCGGCAACGCCCGTCGTGATATTGCGCACGCTCGCTACACCATTCGTGATCACATAGAGGAACGCAACTTGTCCGTTGTGCTGAACGGCGGCAGTGGGAACCAGCGTGACCCCGTCGAGCGTATTGACCAGCAACCTTGTGTTCACAAACTGGTTCGGGAAGAGTGCGCCGTTCTTGTTATCGAATTGGGCGCGCAACTTGACCGTTCCCGTCGTGGTGTCGATCTGGTTATTGATGGTGAACAACTCGCCCGATTCTATCCTGGCGGTCTGCGCGCGATCCCACGCCTCGACTGGCAGCGTGTGCAGCTTCCGCATCCGCGCCTGCACCTGCCCCAGGCTGTCTTCCGCGATCGTGAAGATCACGGTAGTGGGCTGCATCTGCGTGATAACCACCAGCACAGTGGATGCGTTTGCCTGCACCACGTTCCCTGGGTCCACCAGGCGAAGGCCTGTCTGGCCGGCAATCGGCGCGGTGATGTGGCAGTAACTGAGTTGGACCTGATCGTAATTCACGGTGCCTTGATCGTTTTTCACCGTGCCCTGGTCCTGCAATACAAGCTTCTCCTGGTCGTCCAGCACCTGCTTGGAGATGCCGTTGCCGGCCCATGCGGCGCGATAACGGTCCAGGTCCATCTGCGCTTGCGCCAGAACGTTATTGTCGCGCTCCAGCGCGCCCTGGGCCTGAAGCAACTGCGCCTGATAAGGTCGCGGATCGATGTCGATCAACGCATCCCCTTTTTGAACGAACTGCCCCTCGCTGTAATGCACAGCAGTCAGAACTCCACTCGCTTGCGCCAAAATGGAGGCTGTATAGACCGGAGTGACCGTGCCGATCGCATCGAGGTAGATGCCAATGCTGCCCTTCGCGGCCGTGGAGACAGTGGCTGTGACGGATGGTTTCACGGCCGCCAGCGCTTGCTTGGCAGCCGCTGCCTTGGCTTC
>CAISUK010000396.1 GCA_903888645.1 uncultured Pseudomonadota bacterium
CATCAGGGAGGCAGGCCATTCTCTAGCCGACTTTACCAAGTTGAGCTCAAGGCAGATGCAGGAAACTCTTGAACGGCAAAGCAGTGGGAAGACACGCCCCGAGCGATACAGCGTCCTAACAGGCAAACCCTGCTTCTGCGAAATAGAATTTTACGGATGGGTACTGGGTCACGCCGCACTACCGGCCGCCGACGAGCAGGCGAAGGCTACTGCTGATTCAGCACTTTGCGAAGGCCTGTGATCAGCGCTTCCAGATTGGTAATCAGGCGCGCAGTGGTCTGGTCGATTTTCGCTTGCCCGGCCCTATCTTGAAGTGCGCATACAAGATCCCTTCCTGCGTCAGCCACCCGAACGGCGCCTAGCGTACCGGCCGATCCTACCAATTTGTGGGCTAGTTTTCCGAGCGACTCAAAATCTTTCGATGCTTGCCATTCGGCTAATTGCTGGGATTCCCCATCATGGATATCTACAAACACGCCGAGCATCCGCGCATACATCCCCATGTCGCCACGCACCGACTTCAATCCGAACTCGACGTCGAGTCCAAATACTTCCGCCAATCGGCCTGGCAATATTCGCGGAAATTCCGTGGCGTTGACCTCCATTTCCGTTGGCGCCTCCGCAGCAATTGAATGCAGCGAGGAAATTAACTTATCCGGACGTTCTTCAATTGGCGGCAGCCACATGAGTAACATCCGGTAAAGGGCATCGGGATCGACCGGCTTCGCGACAAAGTCGTTCATGCCCGCCGCCTTGCAGGCATGGCGGTCGTCATCAAAGGCATTGGCGGTCATTGCCAGAATCGGCGTGCTCTGCCAATCCGGCAGGCCACGGAGGGTGCGAGTCGCCTCCAGTCCGTCCATCTCAGGCATCTGCATGTCCATCAGGATGAGCTGGTAGTCCTTGCGCTGTGCCATCTCTACGGCCTCGCGGCCGTTCTTCGCCGTATCGACGACAAGGCCTGCGCCGTTCAGAAGTTCCACGGCAACTTCGCGGTTGACGTCGTTGTCTTCGGCCAGAAGTATCGATGCACCACCGTGATGTCGGCGCAATTCAGCTTCGAAATCTTCCGCCTCTGTGATTTGGGCCGGCAAGACACCATGGCCACGCTGCAGGCGGGCAGTGAACCAGAACGTGCTGCCTTTGCCTGGTTGGCTCTCGGCACCGGCAGTGCCGCCCATCAGCTCTGATAAATGACGGGTGATGGCCAAACCAAGGCCCGTGCCGCCATAATTACGGGTGGTCGAGGCGTCGGCCTGCTCAAACGCGTGAAACAGGTTCGACAACTTTTCTGGCGCTATACCAATGCCGGTATCTGCGACCTCGAAGCGAACCAGCAGCGTATCGCCATCGTCCTTGATAAGCCTTGCACGCAGGGTGATAGTACCGCGTTCGGTGAACTTGATGGCGTTAATCGTGTAATTGAGCAATGCCTGGCGGAGACGTAGGGAGTCACCGGAGAGCCACACCGGAACTGCGTCGGGATCAACCACGACGACAAGCCCCTTGGCAGCGGCCTGGTAGGCGATCAGGGATTGAATATGGTTGAAGATGCTGGAAAGGTGAAAGTCGGTTTGCTCCAGTTTCAGTTTGCCGGCCTCGATCTTGGAAATGTCGAGGATGTCGTTGATGATCGACAGCAGGTGTTCTGCCGCGATCTCGATTTTTTCCAGCCGCCTGGCTTGCTCGGGCGTCTGTTCGTCGCGGCGCATGATGTGTGTGAGGCCGATGATGGCGTTCATCGGCGTGCGGATCTCATGACTCATGTTGGCCAGGAAGGTGCTCTTGGCCAAAGTGGCGCTTTCGGCAATGGTCTTTGCCCTGGCGAGTTCGCATGTGCGTTCCTCGACCAATTGCTCCAGGTCCTGGCGGTGTATTTCCAGTTCGCCATGAGCGCGCTTGCGCTGCACGATGGCCCAGATCGAATTGGCGATCAGCTGCACACTTTCTGCATCCAGCTCCGTGTAGTCGGTGGCCTTGTTGCCAATGCCGGCCAGCATCACCACCTTGTTGTTATCGATCACCGGGACTGAGATTAGCCGATGCAGTTGGGCGTGTCCTTCGGGTAAACCCCGTTTGGCGGGATACGCCGCGTAGTCATTGAATATCACTGGCCGCCGCTGCCGTAGGGCGTCTGCCCAGATGCCAGCCTGACTGACCGGATAATGTTTTCCGAATACCGCGTGGCAGTAATGTTCGAGAGTCCGCTTCGACCAGGCAACCAGTTCGATGCTCTCCTCATCGGGATTGACAAGGTGGATGAATGAAACCTGGCTGCCGGTCAGTTCTTCGGCGAGCTCCTGGCCGCGCTGCATGAAGGCCATTTCATCCATTGAGCCGGCGATTTGCGGTAGTTCGAGCAAAATTTCCGAACGCCGTGCCTCGAAGCTCAAGAATGCCAGCAAGCGATTGAAGGCAGCAATCAGTTGACCGACTTCGTCCTGTCTGGCGATCGGCAGCGGCTCCATGGCCTGCGCAGTTTTAGGCAACGCTGCCAATTTCATGGCGGCAGACTCGATCGGCGCGAGTTCGCGCTGCAATAGCCACCATGTCAGTACTCCCACCAGTATCACCAAGGTAGCGGTTGCCAGGAAAAGTTGCCGCTGCACGGCATCGATCGGCGCAAAGGCTTCCTCGGTCGGCAGCAAAGCCACCGCATACCATCCCGCCATCCGGATGCCCTTGGCCGAAGCGAGCACTTCGACACCCTTCGGATTGACAATTGTCTCCGACCCCTCGAAGCCATCGATGAAGCGGTCGATCGTTGGACTGACACCCGGTGCCGGTAGCACCTCCAGGATGCGGCTCTTGTCCGTCGCTGTGATGATCAACCGTTGCTGACGCTCCACTAGCAGAAAGCCGCCGGTCTTACCGTAGGTCGCACCAGAGATTCTGTCGAGGAAGTTCGGCTTGCCGAGATCGGTGACGCCAACCAAGGCGCCAATCAGTTTTCCCTGGCGGTCGCGGAGGGGCGTCGCCATGCTGACGACCGGAGACTTCAGCACCTTGCCCACAATCACTGTGCTGATCGCCGTCTTACCTTGATTGAGCGCCGCCGCAATGTGATCCCTATCGCCGTAATTGACGCCGACACGGCCGACCGATTGCGGAACTGAAGCGATGGCCGTGGCATCCATCCCGGTCACGAAGTAGCCGCCGTTGAACAACACCCCAAGAATCGGCCGATTTTCCAGCGTCGTCTGCAAGTTTCCGGGTTTGTTCATTTCGGACGAATCGATGCTGTTGGCAACCGCCTGCAGCGCCCTCAACCTCTCATCCAGTTCCTGATTGAGGTTGTCGGCAATTTGCGAAACCGTCGAGAACTGCTGGTCACTCAGCAAGTGCTGCATTTCCTGTCGCAGCGTCTGGCTGATGTAGTAGATCAGCGCCAAGATGCTCGTCACAAAAATGACGAGCGTGGCGAGCGTTATCCTGGTCTTGAGTGAGCTTCGATAAAGGCGATTCGCAATCATTGGAACTTGCTTTGTGGGAGTGACGCCTTCCCTGAACGTGCTAGTGCGCCCGGCGGGCAACCCCGCCAGTTGTGCTGGCCCGCTAGGCGATCCGTTGGTGCCGGTCTGAAGAACAATGTTTGCATCGGCGCATCCTAAATTAATCCGGGCAATGATTGGAGGAACCAGGAACAGGTTTGCCTAGAACAGGGACTTCGTGGATGACGAAAGGTCTTGCGCGCCTTGGTTTTGATTGGCGATGTTTTTCTGCCTGCAGCCAGCCCATGCCACGCATTGGCCGGACGCGGCTGGTCAAGCTAAATAGCCCTTGTTTCTTGCAACAAAAAGTAGTCATCCACCTTGGGCAAGAATGGCCTTGAGGGTGCAGCGCTTTTGCGTCTTTGGCAACGAGTGCGATGCAATAAAGATCGCGACGCGCAGTCAAAGCCGGGGGTTCAAAAGCAATCTCTAGCGTGTTCAATCCAAACTCCGCCATCAGCCTGACGTCAAGTGTGGAACCGTGACACCGCGCTTTGCAAGTTTGCAGCAAGCGTTTCCAGATCCTTGGCGGCGGCGGCAGTGCGGGTGATAGCCGCATTGTTCTCGCGCGCCATGTCGGCAATCGACTCGATGTTGCGCGTCACGTCGCTACTCATGCGCCGCTGCTCCTCGGTCGC
>CAISUK010000397.1 GCA_903888645.1 uncultured Pseudomonadota bacterium
AGTCGACGCGGTGCTGGTGCTGCGGCCGCAGCGTCTGGGTGATGTGCCAAAACGTCTGGCGGCAGTGCGCGCCTTTGCCGCCCTGCCGGAGGCGCCGGCCTTGGCCGCGGCCAACAAGCGCATCGGCAACATCCTCAAGAAAGCGCCCGATGTCGACGCCCATGTCAGCGCGGTGCTGCTGCGCGAGCCGGCTGAAATCGCGCTCTACGCGGCTATGCAGAGTCTGGCGCCGCAGGCCCAGGCGCAGTTTGAGGCGGGTGACTACACGGCCTCACTCAAGACCCTGGCAGCCTTGCGACTGCCGGTGGACGATTTCTTCGACACGGTCATGGTTAATGCGGAGGAAATGGACCTGCGACTGAACCGCCAGGGTCTGCTCAAGAGTCTGCACCTGGCCATGAACCGCGTGGCCGACCTTTCCAAACTGGTGGCCTGAGATGTCCGGCATCAAACTGGTCATTCTTGATCGCGACGGAACGATCAATCAGGACAGTCCTGACTACGTCAAATCGCCAGAAGAATGGTTGCCGCTGCCGGGCGCACTGGAAGCGATTGCGCGCCTCAATCACGCCGGTTGGCACGTGGTAATTGCCTCCAATCAGTCGGGCCTGGGGCGCGGCTTGTTTGACGTCTCGACGCTCAACGCCATGCACGCCAAGATGCATGCGCTGCTGGCGGCGGTCGGCGGACGCGTTGATGCCGTGTTTTATTGTCCGCATACTGCGGACGACGCCTGCCACTGCCGCAAGCCCGAGCCGGGTTTGCTCGAGCAAATCGGCGAGCGTTATGGGATCGAACTGCGCGACGTCCCGATGGTCGGTGACTCGGCGCGCGATGTGCTGGCTGCCGTCGCCGCCGGCTGTCAGCCGCATCTGCTGCTGACCGGCAAAGGCGCAACATATCGGGGGCGCGATTTGCCCGACACCTTTCCGAAAGCGACGCAGGTGCACGCCGATCTGGCCGCCTTTGCTGATTTTCTGCTGGCTTGTGAAACCGCGTCTGCGTGATGAATTTGCTGCGTTCGCTGCTGCACATGGGGTGGCTTCTGATCACGGTCATCCCGTGGGGCTTGACCCTGGTCTTCATCTCCTTGTGGGTGCGCCGCACACCACTGTGGTGGTTCGCCGTCGGCTGGTTCCGGCTTGTGATCTGGGGTACGCGCGTCATTCTGGGCGTGCAGGTGAAAGTCAAGGGCATGGAGAATCTGCCGCAGGGTGCGACCAGTCCGGCCATTCTGTTGTCTAAGCATCAGTCGGCGCTGGAGACGATGCTGTTGCCGACACTGATGCCGCATCCACTGGCTTTTGTTTTCAAGCGCGAACTGCTGCGCGTTCCTTTTTTTGGCTGGTCGATGGCGCGGCTCGACATGATCCACATTGATCGCTCGTCCCGCGCCCAGGCGCTCAAGCAGGTCGTGACGCAAGGCAAGGCGCTGCTGGCGCAGGGCACCTGGGTCATTCTCTTTCCTGAGGGTACGCGCATCGCCCGTGGCGAAAGCGGCACTTACCAGACGGCTGGCACACGGCTCGCGGTGGAGTGCGGCGTGCCGGTGGTTCCGATTGCCGTGTCCTCAGGCCAATGCTGGCCGCGCCAGGGTTTCATCAAGTACCCCGGTGTGGTGCAGGTCTCGATTGGCAAACCGATCCGCAGCGTGGGTCGTGAACCAAAGGAGCTGATGCGCGAGGTCGAGGCCTGGATCGAGGCCGAGATGCGCCGCCTCGACCCCGACGCCTACCGCGCATGAGCTCGAGGCTCGGGCGCGGCCTGCGCCGCATCGTCGATACGCTGCAGCGCAGCCTTTTCGACGACGAGCCGGCGCCCGCGCCGGCGAGCCCGATCCCGAGCGCAGCGCC
>CAISUK010000398.1 GCA_903888645.1 uncultured Pseudomonadota bacterium
ACCCCCGTGCTCTACGGCATCTGGGGTACGATGATTCTTGCATTGACGGCAATTTACGTCTGGGCAACGGTGATCTTCGGCGCGCGATTCTCGAACCTGACCCATCGCGGGATCATCACCAACGGACCCTATCGCTGGACCAAGCATCCGGCTTACTTGGCAAAGAATCTTTCCTGGTGGATGATCGCCATCCCCTTTATGGCACAAGGCACTGCCGACGAGACGCTACGCCACTGTTTGCTGCTGCTGGGGTTGAACGGCATCTATGCGTTGCGTGCGAAGACGGAGGAATGGCATTTGTCGCGGGACCCTGACTACGTGCGTTACGCACAATGGATAGACAGGCACGGAATGTTTCGCTGGATAAAGCACCTGCCCATTCTCGGCCATCTTGCCTACCGAGCGCCGGACGCCGCCAGCGCATGAGTCAAACGGTCTGGTTCACCGGTCTGCCTGGGGCAGGCAAATCGACCTTGGCGCGCATGGTTCAGCAAGCGCTGACCCGCCGAACAAAGTCCAGCGTGGTGCTCGACGGCGATGAACTGCGACGCGGCCTGTGTCGCGACCTGGGTTTTTCGGTCGCCGACCGCAGCGAGAACATTCGGCGCGCGGCAGAGGTGGCTAAACTACTCAACCATGCGGGAACCTACGCCATCGTTGCCTTGATTTCTCCGCTTGCAGAAGACCGGGCGAATGCCCGGAACATTATCGGCACCAAGGCGATGATCGAAATTCATGTCGCCACACCGCTGGCGGTTTGTGAAGCACGCGACCCCAAGGGGCTTTACAAACGGGCACGATCAGGCGAAATTGCCGACTTCACAGGCGTCAGCGCACCCTACGAGGCGCCACTGAATCCGGAGCTATCGCTGGATACATCGACGTTGTCACTCGCCGCCTGCCTGGGGCGCATCCTGCCGCTGTTGATTGATTGAGGAAGCTGCCATGTCATCCCGATTCGTAGGCGTTGCCGGCCTGCCTCGCGCCGGCTCGACACTGCTGTGCCAATTGCTCGCCGAGCACCCGGACATCCATTGCGAAGGGCACAGTTCGCCGCTTTGCAACTCGCTACTGGCAACGCGTCGCTTGATCAGCGACGACCCGTTCATGCTGTCGCAACTCGACGTTCAGTTCGACACCACCTACGCGCATCTCAAAACGGCGATGCAGGGTTTTCTGCACGGCTGGCATGCAGGCTGCGACAAACCCGTCGTGATCGACAAGAACCGTGCATGGCTGCATTGCATCGAGTTTCTTCTGCATCTCGACCCCGAAGCGAAGCTGCTGGTGTCGATCCGTGAGCTTGGACAGATTTACGGTTCCATCGAGACACAGCACCAGAAGACGATTCTGCTCGATTTCATCGACCACTTGGCCGACTTCGACCGCTTTGGCCGCGCTGACCAGCTATTTGCCAAGGACAAGGCCATTGGTGCGCCGCTGTCGTCCATACAGGCCGTTCAGGATTTGCCGCAAGCGATCAAGGATCGGCTTTACTTCGTGAAGTTTGAGGACTTGGTGGCTCGTCCGGCAGAAACGATGGAGCGCGTATTCAAGTGGCTGGAGGTTCCGACACACAAGATCGATCCAAAAAAGCTGACCGTTCGCCCGCACGAGAGCGACAGCCACTACCGGAATAAATACCTGCATCGTCAGCAGGCGAAATTGTCAGCGCCCAAGCATCACGACATTCCGCCGCGCATCCAGGCGCTCATTGAGAACGCATGCGGTTGGTATTACGAGTGGTTTTATCCCGACTGGAAAATGCGAAAGTCATAGGACTAGTTATCGGCGATAAGCCGATGCTCAAATTTGCATGTTGTTGGACGGTGTCAGTGTCGCTTATTGGCCGAACTCGTCCATTGGCCAACTCAAATTTCCCTCCGTAAC
>CAISUK010000399.1 GCA_903888645.1 uncultured Pseudomonadota bacterium
CATTGGTCAGCAACACTGGCTCGGGGCTATTCAAAAGAATGGGTTTAAGAGTGGCGAGGGTGCGTTGCACCAGTCTTTGCAGGTTGATCCAATCGCGGCTACCGCGTTCGGCTGCGTCGGCGTGCAGGACGATGTTCCAGTCGACACTGGCGGCAGTGGCTTCATCGCGCAGCGCCTTGAGCAGCAAGGCATCGAAGTTTAGTCGTTTTAGTGCCGGATTCATTTTAGAGCCTGCACCGAAGCGATGCAGTAGTTCAGTCTCTGCATGGCTAGCCTGGCGAGGCTCAACCGTTATAACCAGCAGACCGCCGGACTGAAAGGAGCGTTGCAGCCGATCCTCGGAACTTTGCGCATCGGCAATAGCTGCATCGATGTCTACAACAGCTAGCGCGCCCGATGAAGCCGCATCCGAGAAGGTGGATTGCCTCGAAAAAAATGTCGTCGTGCCAGCTGTCGGGCTGTTGATTAAAGAATCGCACAGGTATGCACCCAAGCCGTTGTCTGCTGCGGCGTTCCATTTTAAAGGTGCCCCGACTTCTTCAAGCAATCGATCCAGTTCTGGCCGACCTGGCAGGGGGGTTGCTTCGGGGTATCGCCCTCTCACGCGGTCTTGCAGGTCGCGCGGGCGCAGGATGGGCGCGCCCACGAGAGCGCCCAGTGATTGGCGGAGCGCTTGTATGGCGGGCATGCCACGACTGTATATTTCCTGTCGGCTGGACAATGCCGCTTTGCGCGATGCCGATGCGGCCAAGCGGAGTTGCCGGGTGCCTGTCATGGAAGCTGCGGTGTCTTGTGGCTGTGTGTTACCGGCCGGTTTAACGACTTCCAGCGCTTCCAGCACGCGCGAGGGTGGGAGTAGTGGCTCTGCCAATGCGCAGGTATCCGCTACGTTGCCCAGTTGGCGTGCATAATCGGCCCAAGCCGAGCTGGTCGCGATCAATGGCGAAGGTTGGTGATCAAAGATTTCAAAACGTGGCTGATCAAGATGGGATTCGGCCTCAAGTGCAGCACGCAAAACCGCGCTGGAGAGTTGCATGCGTTCTGCATCATCTTGTACTGCGCAACCTCGCAGGGCAAGCAAAGCCAATGCGGCTTCATTGGCGGTCATCACCTGACCTTGGCTGCGCACAAGTTTGTCCAGTTGCAAGCGAACTTCGGTGAATGCCGGGTTTTTCAGCCAGCGTTCGCGTGCCTTGATTATTGCAGTGGTGAGGATGCCGCGTTCGACGTTGGCTGTCTGCGCAGATTCGCCCAGGGTTGGCCACTGACCTGCTTGCCTTGAATTGTCCGCAGGTTTGGCCGCATCGTCTAACTCCAAGTCTAGTCCGAGGTAATGTGCCAAAGCGGCCTCTTCGGGGCGGTCGTCTCCGGCGGGTCTGCTCGGCAGGAGTTTGGCTGCCAATTCGTTGATGCTGACGGCACCATTGGAGGTTTTGTCGTCATCGGAATCATGCAGTGTAATACTGCCTTGGATGAGGTCTGGCCGTAAGCGTGCCAATTCTTTGGCGGTGAGCCTGATTTCCTTTCGGATTTTGTCACCCACGCCTTTGAGGTAGCGAAAGCGAACACGATCGACCGCGAGCAGTTCGCGTGCGTTGTGTACGCCCATACGCTCCAACACGTCTTGCGCTTCGAGGGTATATCCCAACTCCGCCATGGTTGTGGTGGGGGTGGCCGTGATAGCTGTGGCCTCAAATCCCTCGGCCTTAGGCGGATGCAAAGTTTGCCGAGCCGCAAAGATGGCGCGCCAAGCTCGAAGCATTTCTTCCGCATTGTCAAAACGCTCTTTGTAGTCGCGCCGTAGTGCTTTGGTGAAAAATGCGGTAAATCCTTCGCGCGTGACAGGATCAAATACGTCGCTCGCGATGGTGACTTCTGCGTCAAGCATGGCCGGTGAAGTGTGCCCATCGCCCCAAGCAGGTGTTTTGCCCACAGCCATCTCATACAAGGTGACAGCCAGCGCAAATCGTTCGGCGTATGAATCCCATCGCGGCTTTTGGCGCAGGCTCAGGAAAGGATCGAGGTAGGGGTGTGTCCCTGCGGTGATATTTTCTGCCGGAGTGCGGCACAAGGAAAAATCGAACACCACCAATCGCAACTTGCGTGATGGACCTTCGCCGATACCAATATTTTCAGGCTTAATATCTCGGTGAGCAACACCATGGTCTTCGAGGTGGTTTACTACTTCTATCAGTTCTTCACCAAAGCGCTGGAGCAAGTCGAGCGACAGTCGGCCATCTTCTTTGATTTTATCTGCAAGTGTCTTCGGGCCGGCACTACGCATCAATAAGGCAGTGCGCCCGGCCACGGTGAGGGTGCCACGGTATTCCACAATATTTTGGTGGCGAAGTTCAGATAACACCTCCCCCTCTGCCACCAGTCGCTCATTGTGTGCAAGATCACAGGCAACCTTGAGGATCAATTCTTCTTCCGATCCATCTTCACGAACCAGAAGCGCATCACTAGACGATCCACGCCCCATCCGTTTGACTACGGTGAAGGAACCTTCCAGTCGGTCCCCTGCTCCCGCGATACTGGGATCAACCGTGGCCTCTGGGTCAGGTGCGGTAAGCTCGTCTTCGACCTTTTCCAAGTCATCCAGAAAATCCTGTAGCGTGTCATAACGAGCCATCACGTCAGGGCTGGTGGCGTACTGAATGAGTTCCTGCAAGCGCATGCCACAGCC
>CAISUK010000400.1 GCA_903888645.1 uncultured Pseudomonadota bacterium
AGCTTGAGCCTGTATCTCGACGAAGCGGACGTGGCGAAATTACTGACCATGGACATGGCGCTGGAGGCGGTCGAGGCCGCCCACGCAGCCCATGCCCATGGCGAGGCCATCGATGTGCCGCGGCAGCGCACCCGACTGCCGCAATCGGCATTGCACATCCTGCAGGGCGCATTGCCGGGCGACGGTGTATTTGGCTACAAGGCCTATACGACCAACCGTGAAGGCAACCGCTTCTTCGTCCACCTGTTCGATGCGGCGAGCAGCCGCCAACTGGCGGTGATCGAAGCCGATCACCTCGGCATGATGCGTACCGGCGCTGCTGGCGCGATAGCCGCAAAGTGGCTGGCGCGCCCTGATGCGGCGGTGGTTGGCGTTTTTGGCGCCGGCTGGCAGGCGCGCAGCCAGATCGAGGCGCTTTGCAGGGTGCGGCCGATCCGGCGCGTCAAGGTGCAGTCGCGCGATGAAAGCCGGCGACTGGCCTTCTGTTCAGAAATGGCGCAACGACTCGGCATCGATGTGGTCCCGGCGGCCGATGCCGAAGATGCCGTGCGCGGCAGCGATATCGTCGTCACCATCACCACAGCCGCCGCCCCATTGTTCGAGTCGGGCTGGCTGGGCGCCGGCACGCATATCAATGCGGCCGGCTCGAATGCCTTGATCCGCCGCGAAATCGATGAAAAGGCCGTCATGCGTGCAGCCATCGTTTGTGTGGACAGCCGTGCCACTGCGTTGCGCGAATGCGGCGATCTGTTCCCCTTGCTGGAAAAGGGCAAATTGCACGAAGGGCGTCTGGTCGAACTCGGCGAGGTTGTCATTGGTCAGCGTGGCCGTCGCGCTGCTGTCGAGCAAATCAGTCTGTTCGAGTCGCAGGGCATGGCGATCCAGGATCTGTCCGTGGCAGTGCGTCTGCTGGCGTTGGCTAGAGAGCGCGGTATCGGCCGCGAAATGCCATTCTGATTGCGAGACAGATTGCTCGACCGATTCTCTGATAAATATCAAGACAATCTCACTAAATTGTCCGAGTTGATTCGGGTTTGCCGGGTTTTGGGTTAGAGTGCTGTTTATATGAGAAATAGTCATCCTGACTGGTACCACCCCGAATTCGCGATGCGCCCGATAACCGAACAAATATTCGTTTTAGCTGCCTTGAATCGATCCGTTTCCGGGTGGCACTGCCACCGCGCCAGCTTATGAGCGACTCGCCAAGCGCGTTGATCGAGATCGCCACTCGTACCGATTCAGGGCTGGTTCGATCCCAAAACGAGGATTCGCTGCTGGTCAATGCCCGCCTCGGTTTCGTCGTTCTTGCTGATGGAATGGGCGGCTACAACGCTGGCGAAGTGGCGAGCGGCATGGCGACGACGCTGCTGGCCGGCGCGTTTGAAAAGGTTCTCGACGGTCCGCCCAGCCAACGCGTCAATGACCTTCCAAGAAACATCGCTCGCGGTCTGCTGCAAGAAGAGATCGAGCGTGCCAACGCCGCCATCTACTATGCAGCGCAAAGCCAGCCGCAATTGGCCGGCATGGGCACCACGCTGGTTGCGGCGATGTTCTACGCTGGTGCAGTGACGGTCGCCCATATCGGCGATTCGCGCCTGTACAGGCTGCGTGCCGAGGATTTTCAGCAAGTGACACGCGATCATTCGCTGCTGCAGGAACAGATCGACAGTGGCTATCTGACTGCCGAACAGGCCCGCTACTCACAAAACAAGAATCTTGTCACCCGGGCGCTGGGGGTTGATCCGCACGTCGAAGCAGAAATCCGCGATTATGAGACCTTGCCAGGCGACATCTATCTGGTATGCTCCGACGGACTCAACGATATGGTGGAGGATCGCGACATTGCGATGGCACTAAAGTCATTTTCGGCGGACCTTGAACAATGCGCCAGCCAGCTGGTGCACATGGCCAACGACAGCGGTGGGCGCGACAATGTTTCAGTTATTCTGGTGCGCGTTCTGGCTAGTGCGCCGGCACGTCGCAGCTGGTGGGCGCAGCTGCTGGCTCGGTTCCGCTGACATTCAACGGGAAGCACACGATGGCGAAACTCATTCTCAGCATGGATGGCGTGGTACTCAAGGAGATACCGATCGTCAAGGAGCGCATGACGATCGGCCGCAAGCCGCAAAACGATATTCAGATCGACAATCTGGCCATCAGCGGCGAGCATGCCGTGATCGTGACCATTCTGAACGATTCCTTTCTCGAGGATCTCAACAGCACCAATGGCACTTTTGTCAATGGACAGTCGATAAAGAAACATTTCTTGCTCAATGACGATCTGGTCGAACTGGGCAAGTACCGCATCAAGTTCAATGCTTCGGTGACACCGCTTGACCCGGTCGACTACGCGAAGACCGTTCTGGTTCGTCCCGAGATGATGCGGCGCGCCGCTACCGACATGATGCCGGGCAATCTGGCGGCAGCCCAGTCCGGCGATCTTGACGAAACGCGGATCGCGGGGGCGACATTGGTGCCGATTTTTTCACAGGCTCCTTCAGCCAGCCTGGCGACCCCAGTTACCCAGGCGGCACCGGCAGAGCCCAGCCAGCCGCAGCTTGGCGTCCTGCGCATTCTTTCGGGAACCAACGTCGGCAGGGAATTGACTCTGGTCAAGGAGCAGACGACTCTCGGCAAACCGGGAGTGCAAATTGTCAGGATCGTCCGGCAGGCGCCCGGCTATGTCATCAGCCATGTCGAAGGCGTTGGATTTCCGCTGGTCAATGGCAAATTGCTCGATACGGAACCGCGGTTGCTGCAGGAGCGCGACCTCATCCAGTTGGCTGGTATCAGGATGGAGTTTCATTTCAAGTCCTGACATACTCCGGCACAGCGCCGGGTCGCCAATGGCATGACTGGTCACCAAGGGAAGTTCATGGAATTCCTTAAAAGAATGAAGGTTCGCGTACTGGGTTGCAGCGGCGGCATCGGCGGGCAGCATCTGCGCACCACATCGATTTTCGTTGACCATGACATTCTGATCGATGCCGGTACCGGTGTAGGTGACCTGTCGATAGAGGAACTCGTGCGCATCGACCATATCTTCGTCACGCACTCGCATCTCGATCACATCGCCTGCCTGCCATTCATTGTCGATACGGTTGGCGACATGCGTGATCAGCCCTTGGTCGTCCATGCCCTGCCGGAAACGCTGGCGGCGCTCCGTGAACACATTTTCAACTGGACCATCTGGCCGGATTTCACCGCTCTGCCATCGACGGATCAACCGTATCTGCGTTTCGAGCCGCTGGCGGCCGGTGACAGTATCGAACTGGCCGGCCGGCGCATTGATGCCCTGCCGGCAAATCATACCGTTCCGGCGCTTGGCTACCGGCTCGATTCCGGCCAGGCCAGTCTGGTATTCACGGGAGACACGTCGACTTCGACGCCGCTTTGGGATGCCATCAATGGCAGCCACAACCTCCGCTACCTGTTGATCGAAACGGCCTTCTCCGATCGCCAGGAAACCCTGGCAACGAGTTCAAAGCACCTTTTCCCGCGCCTGCTGGTGGACGAATTGGCGCGGCTCAGGCAAAACCCAGAGATATTCATCACCCATCTCAAACCCGGCCAGATCGAGCAGACCATGGAGGAAATCGCCACCGCCTTCGCCGAACGCTTGCCGCGCATGTTGCAGACCGGCCAGGTCTTCGAGCTGTGAGCGGCGCGGCCAAAATCGTCGAGGAGACTCGCATGGCGTCGGTCAGCGAGCAGTCCGGCGGCAATGGCGTCAATGACGTCACGCATCGCCTGATGTTCTTCAAGAACCTGCAAGCGGTCACCAACAAGATCCACGCGACCAGCAATGTCGACGAAATCATGCTCGAACTGTCGCAGGACATCAGCGCGCTGTTCGATGCCGAGCGCCTGACCATCTATACGGTCAGCGAGGATAAAAGTTCGATCGTCTCGCGTGTCAAGACCGGCCTCAATTCTTTCAAGGATCTGCGCCTCGCCATCGATGACCACAGCATCGCTGGCTATGTCGCATCGTCGCGCATCGTGATCAACATTGCCGATGTGTACGACGAAGCCGAACTGCAAGCCATCCATCCGCGCCTGCACTTCCTCAAAGAGGTTGACCGGCGCACCGGCTATCGAACCAAGCAGATGCTGGTCAGCCCGATCATCGACCAGGGCAATGACGAGTTGCTCGGCGTCGTGCAGATCATCAACCGCAAGGATGGCGCCTCGTTTTCGCCCATTGCGGTGGAGGGCATCAAGGGTCTCTGCGAGACCATGGCGATTGCTTTTGCCCAGCGCAACCGACCAATGCCGCTGGTCCGCTCCAAGTACGATTTTCTGG
>CAISUK010000401.1 GCA_903888645.1 uncultured Pseudomonadota bacterium
CCGGTCATGGCGACGGCATCGTTGTAGAGAACCTTGTAAGTGACCGCCACTTTCGCCGCCACCGCCGCGCGGATGGCGAGCAGGCCGGAGTGGAAAGAGGTGCCGTCGCCGAGGTTCGCGAACATATGCTGGCGTTCGGTGAACGGCGCCTGGCCGATCCACGCCGCGCCTTCGCCGCCCATGTGCGAAAAGGTGGCCGTGTTGCGGTTCATCCAGATCGCCATGTAATGGCAGCCGATACCGGCCAGCGCCGTGCTGCCTTCGGGTACTTTGGTCGAGGTATTGTGCGGGCAGCCGGGGCAGAAGAAGGGCGTGCGCTGGATAGGGATGATCGGCGCCGCCAGTGCCCTTTCCTTGACTGCAAGTAGTTCGAGGCGTTGCTCGATGCGCGGCGAGGTGAAGGTGCGGGCGATTCGGTCGGCGATGACCTTGGCGATCTGCGCCGGCGACAATTCCGCAGTAGCCGGTAGCAGCCAGTTGCCATGCGGCAGCGACCATTCGCCCTTTTCGTCGAATTTGCCGATGACGCGCGGCCGCACATCCTCGCGCCAGTTGTAGAGTTCTTCCTTCAACTGATATTCGAGAAACTGGCGCTTTTCCTCGACCACCAGAATTTCTTCCAGGCCTTCGGCGAACTTGCGCACACCGTTGGCCTCCAGCGGCCAGACCATGCCGACCTTGTAGAGGCGAATGCCGATTTCGGCGGCTAGTTGATCGTCGATGCCGAGGTCATCGAAGGCTTGACGAACATCGAGGTAGCTCTTTCCGCAAGTAATGATGCCTAGCTTGGCGACTGGAGAATCAATGACAATTCGATTGAGTCGGTTGACCCGGCAGTAGGCGAGCGCCGCATAAAGCTTGTGATTGAGCAGTCGCGCTTCCTGCGCCAGCGGCGGATCGGGCCAGCGGATGTTGAGGCCGTCCGGTGGCAGCAGGTAATCGGTCGGGATGACAATGCTGACGCGGTCTGGCGCGATATCCACCGAGGCGGAAGATTCCACGGTATCGGCAACTGCCTTGAAGGCCACCCAGCAACCCGAGTAACGCGACAGTGCCCAGCCGTGCAGGCCGAGATCGAGATATTCCTGCACGCTCGACGGTGCCAGCACCGGTATCATCGCCGCCTTGAAGGCGTGCTCGCTCTGGTGCGCGACGGTCGACGAACGCGCCGCATGATCATCGCCGGCGACGGCGAGTACGCCGCCATGTTTCCAGGTGCCGGCCGAATTGGCGTGCTTGAAAACGTCGCCGCAGCGGTCCACGCCCGGCCCTTTGCCATACCACATGGCGAAGGTGCCGTCGTACTTGGCGCCGGGGAACAGATTGACCTGCTGCGTGCCCCAGATGGAGGTGGCCGCCAGGTCTTCGTTCACGCCGGGCTGGAAGATTACATGGTGGCGGGCGAGGTGTGCGCGGGCCTTCCACAACGCCATGTCGAGGCCGCCCAACGGCGAGCCGCGATAGCCGGAGATGAAGCCGGCGGTGTTGAGACCGGCGGCCAGATCTCGGTCGCGCTGCAACATCGGCAGCCGCGCCAGCGCCTGCGTTCCGGTGAGAAAGACACGGCCGGATTCGACCGTATACCGGTCGTCGAGATTCGGTCGGGATTGCGGTTCGCTCACGGCAGAATCTTGCCCGGGTTCATCAGGTTGAGCGGGTCGAGCGCCTGCTTGAGCGAGCGCATGACATCGATGGCGCCCTCGCCGTGTTCGGCAATCAGGTAGCCGCGCTTGCCGATGCCGACACCATGTTCGCCGGTACAGCTGCCTTCCATGCGAATGGCGCGTTGGGCGAGGCGGGCGGCAAAATTGTGCGCTTGTTCGAGTTCCGCCGCGTTATCCGGATCGAGTACCGCAATCAGATGAAAATTACCGTCGCCGACATGGCCGACCAGCGGCGCGATCAAGCCGCTGGTGGCGCGGTCCTCGAGCGTTTCGGCGATGCAGTCGGCCAGCCGCGAGATCGGCACGCAGGCGTCGGTCGATTGGCCGCGGCTGCCCGGACGGAGGCGGATGCAGGCGAAATAAGCATCATGGCGGGCCTGCCATAAACGGCTGCGGTCTTCGGCCCGGGTCGCCCATTCGAAGTCGAGGCCGCCATGTTCGCGGGCGATTTCCTGCACCGTTCTGGCCTGTTCATCGACGCCGGCCGGCGAGCCGTGGAACTCGAAAAACAGCGTCGGTGCTTCGCGCAAGGTGGTGTTGCTGTAGCTATTGATGGCTTGCAGGGCCAGCGCGTCGAGCAGTTCGATGCGCGCAATCGGCACACCCAACTGGATGGTCTGGATAACGGTATTGACCGCCGCAGCGATGTCGGGAAACGCGCAGACCGCACTGGAGATTGCCTCCGGTATCGGGTAGAGGCGAAGCGTGATTTCGGTGACGATGCCGAGCGTGCCTTCGCTGCCGACGAACAGCCGCGTCAGGTCGTAACCTGCGGCAGATTTGCGGGCGCGGCTGCCGGTCTTGATGATGCGGCCATCGGCGAGCACCACGGTCAGCGCCATGACGTTTTCGCGCATGGTGCCGTAGCGCACGGCGTTGGTGCCGGAGGCGCGGGTCGCCGTCATGCCGCCGAGCGAGGCGTCGGCACCCGGGTCGATGGGAAAGAACAGGCCGGTATCGCGCAAGGCGGTGTTCAACTGTTTTCGCGTGACGCCCGCCTCGACGGTAGCGTCGAGATCACCGGCGCGCACCGCCAGCACCCGGTTCATGGCCGACAGGTCGATGCTGATGCCACCGTTCACGGCGAGCAGATGGCCTTCCAGCGATGTGCCAGCGCCGTAGGCGATCATCGGCACGCGATGAGCATGGCACAGTGTGGCGACGGCCGCCACTTCTTCAGTCGATTCGACGAACACGACGGCGTCGGGCGGCTGCGGCGGGTGGGCCGATTCATCGGTGCCGTGAGATAGACGGACTGCTTCGCTTTGCGAAAACCGGCTGCCGAAACGGGCGCTCATGGCAGCAATGAAAGTGTCGGAGAGCGGCGGGTGATCGGGGGAGCGTTCCGGTGCGTTCATGGCATTTTTTCGCGGCGGATGGCGAACGCGCCGATTCTACGCGGCTATTTCCTCAGGCAGGCGCAGCAGGTCGGCGGCTTTTTCGCTGTCCGGTTCAGCCATGAACGGCAGAATGCCGAGCAATGGCGCCGTCAGGTGTTGCCGCAAAGTCGTGATGTTGGCGTCACTCTGCGCCATCTGCGGGTCGATGCGGTTGGCGACCCAGCCGGCCAGTTGCAGGCCGCGCGCGGCGATGGCTTCCTGCGTCAGTAAGGCGTGGTTGATGCAGCCGAGCCGCAGGCCGACCACCAGTATGACCGGCAGGTCGATACGAGCGGCCAGATCGGCGCTGTCGCCGTCCGGGCCCAGCGGCACGCGGAAGCCGCCGACGCCTTCGACGACAATGGCATCGGCCTGCCGGCGCAAGGCGTCGTATGCCGAAAGGATAGACGGGAACCGTATCTCGACGCCTTCGGCAGCCGCCGCCAGATGGGGCGCGATTGGCTGGCGCAAGGCATAAGGGTTCATTTGCGTCGGTTCAAGAAGCGCCACCAGCGCTGGCGACGAGGCGCCGCGCAACGCTTCGACATCGTCGTTAAGGCCGTCGTCGTCGAGACCGGCGGCCACCGGCTTCATGCCTATGGCGACCAGCCCGCGGCGGCCGTAGCGACGCAGCAAGGCGCACGAAACCAGCGTTTTGCCGACGCCGGTATCGGTGCCGGTGACGAACAGCGCGCATCTAGTATTACTGCCCATTAATAACGAAACATGTATTATGCTGTCTCATACCCACCCCATGACGAGGAGTTGGCTATGCGACAAACGGAACTGCATCTCAGCGACGAGGATCGTGAGTTGATCAACGCGTATCGATCGAAGG
>CAISUK010000402.1 GCA_903888645.1 uncultured Pseudomonadota bacterium
CAGTTCGTCGAACTTGATGCGCATCCAGGCGGGATGCGCTCTGGCGAGCAGGGCATCTTCGTCGATGCTGGGAGGCGGCTGGTGCAACAGCTTCACGCTGGCATCGAAATCGGGCAGGCGCAGCCGTTGCCTGATCTGATCCGGTAGCGTGTCGTCGAGCTCCAGTTCGTTCAGCGCGGCGTGAATATGCTTGGTGAGCGTCGCCTGCGGCAGCCCGGCAGTGGTCGGGTAAATTGGCGTAAGGGCTTGCTTGAGCGGCGTGGCTTCGCCCGCACTGCGGCATTTTGGATGCACCATCTCGTCCCCGAAAAATCCCATGCGCGGTTCGCCCAGCGCGCGGATCTTTTTGCCGACGGCGAGTTGTTTCTGCTGGCTGGGATAGAAATTGAGGAAGCGCAAATACAAAATACCGCTGTCGTCCTGCAACTGGCACACCAGGCTGCGGCGCGGGCGGAACATTACTTCGCTGTGGATGATCTCGCCTTCTACCTGTGCCGATACGCCAGGCGCGAGGTCGGAGATGCGCGTGATCTGCGTCTCGTCTTCATAGCGCAGCGGCAGGTGCAGCACCAGGTCGAACGGGGTGTGGATGCCGAGCTTGGCGAATTTGCTTTGCGTGGCGGAGGCGATCTTTAGCGACACTGATGCGGCATCCCGGGGGAATGCATTCCGGCCTACGATGGATAACCAGCCATGCTGGCGACCCTGTCGTCTGCAATGCGCAGCCGGTCGGCCAGCGTGTACAAAAATGCCTGCAGGAAGTGCAACTGGCAGCGGTCGGAGAGCTTGTCGAGCTGGTCGGGCATGATCTTCATGACGGTGATCTCGGTGTTGGCCGAGATGGTGGCGGAACGCGGCATTTTCTTGCGGCTGACATAGGCCATCTCGCCGACGCAATCGCCGCCGCTCAGCGTATTGAGTAAACGGTTGTGGCGCGTCACGTTAACGCCGCCGTCGACCAGGATATAGAAACAGTCGCCCATTTCTTCCTCGCGCACCAGCACGGTTTTGGCGGGCTGTTTTTGCCATTCGCCTATGCGCAACAACTCCCACAGTTCGAGGTCGGCAAAATCCTTGAACATTTCCAGCTTGCGCAGCGCGATGAATTTTTCGCTCTCGTTGATTTCCAGGTCGCTTTTCTCGAAGTGGCCGAGTTCGGCCAGTTCATTGCCGAAGTCGCGCCAGGTGGGAAAGCGGTCTGCTGGATTCTTTTGCATGGCGCGCATGACGATGCGTTCCAGTTGCGGCGGCAGGTCGCTGCGCAATTGGGTCGGCATTACCGGGTGTTCATTCAGGATTTGCTGGTACAAATGCGCGAGATTTTTCGGGGTGTACGGGGAATGTCCGGTGAGCAGCCGGTACATCACGACGCCCAGCGAATAGATGTCGGTCTGGTGCGAGACCTCGTCGCCGCGCACCTGCTCCGGTGACATATAGTTGGGCGAGCCGACGCTGCCGTGGGTTTGCTCGAGATCGAGCCGGATGGCCGCTCCCAGGTCGGCGATCTTGATCTCGTTCGGC
>CAISUK010000403.1 GCA_903888645.1 uncultured Pseudomonadota bacterium
ATTGTGGTCCTTGAGCGGTTTGCCAGAAATAGTCAAGCCCTCAGAAAGTATGAACTGGGTATCCCCGAGGGAGAGACTGTTTCCCTCAAGCGCTGTTGAGGTGTGACACCAAAGATCACGTAGTGAATTGCTCAGGCTAACCTGAAGGTTTTCACTGAGCCCAACAAGGAACCCGGGTCTCTTGATTGATGGCATGGCGGCTATTCCGGGTCAATCGTGCATCAGGAATTCCGGACAGCAAAATCCCAAGAGTCGTGCGGCGCGGTTGAGTGCAGCATCAAAAGCGACAAACTGAATCTCGGGAATTCCTAGGCGAAATCGTTCGGCACTGGCCAAGTGAAGTGAATCGTAGCCACACAGGGCAAATCCTTCGGCCAGTTGGGCGGCACGGAGCAATAGTGCCTGATCCGCGCTGACGGTACTAACGGATTCCCAGTCGGATGAGAAATCAGATACTTGCCTGGTGTAATTCCCATCGTCCAGTCGCTTCATACGCCAAGCTGCAGCGAGTGAAGCACGGACTTCCACAAACCCTATGTCATGACAGGCAACAATATCAAGCGACTCATACATCTCTGCCACTGGCAAACTGCTTGAGTCCTGAACATAGAGTTTAACGATTGCGGAGGCGTCAAAATAGGCAGCAAGGACCGTCTGAACTGTCACCGACGGTTCTCCACGACCCAATCTGCAAGAGACATGCCCTCAATCGCCGGCCGCTCGGTGACCGGTCGAGTGAGTCGGGGCGGTTTCATGGCCCAACGGATGCCGGGCAATATGGGATTGGTGTCATCATGCGCGGAAATGGGTACGAGGCGGGCAACGGGGCGGCGGCGAGAAACAACCGTAAGCGTTTCCCCCGTCTTTTGGATGGTTTTCAAATAGCTCGACAGGTTTCCTCTGAACTCGCGAACATTCACATCCATGATGCCTCCGTGTGCCGAGTTTTGAGTATACGTGTCCACTTATCATTCGGCAATGTGTACGCAAATTATTTGATATCCGGTAGATATCCGGAACCATGCTTGGATGGATCCGGCCGCGGAATATCCGTGGCAAAGGCCATCCAACAGACGCGCAATTGACCCAGTGCGCATCGATACGTATGATCATGCGCATACTTTATGGTAGGAGTTGCACCATGCCGATTACTCACGACTGCATCGCCAGAAAAGGCCGCCTGTCGTTATCGATCAGCCAGGAGCTTCTGGATCGACTGGAGCCTTACAAGCAGAAAATCAATCTCTCCGCGCAAGCCGAGGTATTGTTTGGCCGCATGCTCGATGAACTCGAAAACCGCGCCTGGGTGGAACGTAACGCCGAGGCGCTGGCTGCGCATGGGCGCGACATTGCCTCTACCGGACTGGCTGGCACCGAGTTTGACCGGATCTGAGGCTTGGCGCAATTTCAAATTTTCCCCAATCCGGGAATGAGGAAGGCGCAGATCCCGTATCTCGTTGCCGTGCAGAATGACCACATTGCAAGTCGCACTGGGGCTACCGTGGTGATTCCCTTACGCGCCCAAGCGCAACCAGTCGACATCTTGGCGCCCCTGGTCGATGTTCCGGGTCACGGACAGTTCGTGCTATCCACCGACGAAATCTTTGCTATTGACAGCACTCGGCTGAAACAGCCTGTCGGCAGGTTGAGCTACGCCGATCGTGCCAAGATTCGCCCTGCTGTGGATAAAATGCTCGGCGAATATTGATGGGCCCTGCGGCAAGGAATTGGCCGATATTGTCATTTCCCGAGATAAATGGCGGTGACGTGTTAAAGGAAATGTCTATTCACTGCTTCCGGGTCTTCTAAATCGTAGTAAATTACGAGTTCAGGACAAAAACCCCCCAAAGGTCTAGCGGCGCTATCGGAACATTCTCTCTACTCCGCCTTCCTGCCAGCGCCCACTTTTCTGGCTAGCAGCGAGGCATCCAGAAGCGGAATCATCATTTCTCTTTCGAGACATTCAAGCGACAGTAGTGGCGACATGTCTTCGAGCGGCATCGATAGTATCCCTCCATCTTCTTGAGGAATTGCGGCGACCTTGGGGGCGAGTGTTTCATTCGGGACCAGCCGTACATCGATGATTTGCAGTCGTGGTATTGCGAGGGTCTTTACAAGATTGCCAAGGGCGCTGGCATCTTCGATCCGCAAGAAGGGAAGGCCGTAGGTTGCAGCGAGCTTTTCGAGATCGGGAAGCATCAGGTTGGCTTCGGGGCCGGTGCCAAGATAACGGCCTTGGAAATAATTGCGTTGCGTGTTGCGGATGGAGGCGTAGCCGGCATTGTTCATCACGATCAAAGTGATTGGCAATTGCTGTGCAACCAGCGTTGCCAGTTCCTGCAAGTTCAACTGCAGGCTGCCGTCGCTTTCGATGGCGACCATTGGTTTGTTACCGTTTGCCAGACACGCGCCGATAGCAGCCGGCAGGCCGTAACCCATTGAGCCCAGCCCTGAGGTCAGAAATACACGCTGGCCTGCCTTGTTACGGAATAGCGTATAGAAAAATTCGACAGCCAGGCCGGAACTGCCTGTGCTGACGAGTGTATTGGGCGGAATGGCATCGGAGAGTGCCGAAACGAAATGGGTGTGGCTGATGGGCCCGGTCGCAGCGAAAGGCTTGCCATCGTTGATGGGGTAGCGCCGTTTCCAGTCAGCACAACGGGTGAGCCAGGGTTGGGTGTCGGGCTTGTTCTGGGGCAAGGCTTGGTGTGACAGCGCATTGATCAAGTCCTTTGCATCGGCGACGATGCGCAGGTCGATATTCATATCCAGTTTGTCGATTTCATTGGCGTCGACATCGACAATGACTATCTTCGCGGCGCGAGCGAATCCGCGTGGGTTGTAGGCGGTGATGATGTTGTCGAGCCGGCAGCCGATCGAGATGAGCAGGTCACAGTTCTGGACGGCAAAATTCGAGCCGCGCAGCGCGACGACGCCGGGACGGCCGACATTGAGAGGATGATCCCATCGCAACAGGTCGAGTGCATTCCATGTGGTTGCAACGGTGATTTGCAGGCGTTCGACCAATTCGGCAAAAGGCACTGCCGCACCCGACAGGCGAATGCCATGTCCGGCAAGAATCAGGGGGCGTTCGGCTCCGGCAATCAGTGCCATGACTTCGGCGCAGATGGCGTCGAGCGATTGTGCTGGCGGCGGATCCGGTTGGAAACCGTCAAGCTCGTCGGGGTCGATTCGGGCGGCTTGTACATCGAGTGGAACGTCGAGCCATACGGGCCCGGCTCGCCCACACTCCATTTCGTAAAGCGCGCGTTCGAAGTAATACCGCACCTTTTGTGGGTCATCGATGGTAACGGCATACTTGGTGATCAACTTTACCATCGGCACGATGTCGACTTCCTGCACGCCGCCTTGACGTAGCGGACGGCCGTTCAATCGATCCGCCCGTTTCACCTGGCCGGAAATAACCATCATGGGAATTGATTCGATCCAGGCGCCGGCGACGGGTGTGATGACATTGGTGGCACCGGGGCCGGTGGTCACCATGCAGACGCCGAAGCTTTCCCTCACCCGGCCCCAGGCTTCGGCGGCAATGCCACAGGCTTGTTCGTGGTGGCACGGAGCGGGATAAATACGCTTTTCGCAGGCGAGGGCGTCGTTCAAGTACATGGCGCCACCGCCCGGCAGGAAGAAGACTTCCGTGATGCCCATGTCGGCCAGGCGCGACATGAGGTAGTCGGCGACGCGCATTGTGCAACTCTCAGGTTTATGCAAGTGGTCTTCCGAGCTTGTTGGTCCCGAGATATTCGGCGAGGTGCTTGTCATTTGCCGTGACCCGCGCTGCGCAGCATTTCGAGCGCCCTTTCCAAAACCAGCCGATCAACTATGTCCTTCTCTCGCGTCGTCTGCTTTGTTTTCAGCAGTCCTTCCAGGTTAACGGTACGGACTGGCAGACCGTCGAGGTCAATCATCTCGACAAATCGATTCAGGGTCTCATAGGTTTCGCCACACGCGTTGAGCATGACATCAACGACGAAAGCATCGGCCACCCTGATGTTATCGCCTTCCTCAAACCAGAGCGGGTCGATGTCTCGTGCCGCTCCATCAGGAAGGACCATAAGTGCGTCGCGAACCTTTGCCCCCGCTTCTCTGCTTGCCGGCACCAGCAGGTCGATATCGATGGTTGCTCGATGGTAGCCGTGCGCAAACAACGCGTACCCGCCAATTAAAAGATATTCGGCATCTTGTTCGTTCAAGGCTCTGATCAAGGATTTGAGGTCTTCCAACGTGGCAGGCCGCGCGAACTCATCCATCAGAACGATCCAATGCGATTTTCGCCATGCCCGTCGCCAGGCAGTCAAGCGCATGGCGATTCGCATCCTCATGCGACTTGAAGTGGTAAACACCCTTCAAGATGAAAGTTTGGCCGCCGGTTGGCAGGCGGTGAATTTCGTCATTGAAACGACATCCTTGTTCCATCAATTCCGCCGAGGCACAGTATGCAATAGTCTGTAGCTTGCGGTGGCCGACGATGCGCATGGTCTGTGGCTCAGACCATCCAGAAGGTCAGCAAGGTCTTGCGGCTCTTGTTCTGGTTGATCTTTTCGTCAACATAGAAGGAGTCGCCACCGTTGTGCGTCGTGGAAATTTCCTCGATCACCGATCCGGTCGGCGAGACGAAGGCATGGCGCACGCCGGGTTCTACGGTGACCACATCGCCAGGGTTGCATATCTGCAAGTTGCCATTCAGGCGCAGATGCACTTCGCCGCGCAGGATATGGAAAGTCTCTTCCTTTTCGTTATGCCATTGTTCCGGGTGCTCTTGCCCCGGCAGACTGACCAGCAACTTCTTGCAGTAGCCGCGATTGACCACGGTGATGAGTACCAAGCCCGTGCGTTCGAATTCGTCGAGACCGTAATGATGCGAAATTTCCAGGTCGGCACTGCCTGGTACCACGATGTGGCTGTCGTCGAGCAGGGTTTTGACTCGCTGGGCGATCTCCCATATCTTGGCGCGGCGATCTTCCTGCCTTGCGTTCGTTGGCGTTACCGGGGCGTCTGTGGCGATGTCCGTATGCGCAGTGAAAACAGCGTACTTCGACCAGTCGTTGGCGGTGAATTGCCCGTCGTGCGGCGGAAACGCGAAATAGATATCTTCCGGATGCAGTACCTGCCCCTTGGCGACAGGGTGGCGAACAAATACGCCTCGTCGTAGCGATTGCAGGCTTGCCGTTTCGCGGGGGTTTGGTGGATGCCGGGCATCGCCAATGCCGCAAACGGCTTTCGCCTCGATCGCCGCCTTTAGCCAAGCGCTGCATTGCTCGGGGCTTGCCGAGTAATTGTTGAGCGGATACTGCGGCGTTGGCAGACCGACATGCTTCTCGAAAATCGTCGCGCCCTTGGCGATCGCCAACTTGATGATTTCGGTATTGTTGGGATCTTCGTGGGTGGAAAAGCCGATGCGCACGCCGGGATAACGATCATGCAGGAAATCAATCTGCGCCAAGTGCATGTCTTTTTCAGCCGTCGGGTATTCGCCCACACAGTGCAGAATGGCGAATTCCTTGTTCCGGTGCATGAGGAAGCTGACGACCCGGTCCATCTCTTCGAGATTGGCCCCAGCCGTCGAGCCGATGATCGGTTTGTCGCTGTGCGCGACACGTTCTAACAGCGGCCAGTCGGTAAAAGAACAACTGGCGATCTTGATGAAGTCGAGGTCTTGAGATTCGATGACATCGACCGAGGCTTCGTCGAAGGGCGTCGCCATAGTGAGGAATCCGTTGTCGCGCATTTCCTGAACCAGATGATCGAAGTCCGTACGGTTCAGCCGGGTTTCTGAAAAGCGCTTGACATATTTAATGTCATCGCGACCCTTCGCTGCAGGATGAATGAAAGAATCGAGATCGCGATATTGCAGCTTGAAGGCGAAGCTGAACGGGAATTCTCGGCAAACTTCGCCGAACGCACGAATCACGGCCAAGCCATGGTCAACGTCGCCCATGTGGTTGTTGGCCATCTCGAGCACGAATAGCGGGTTGGGGATCGCTTGCATCACTTGCATCATTTATCGTAAACCTTTTTTGCGCTTCCAATCACATCCATCAGCGTTGCGGGCGAGGACAACCTGACCCATGAACCGGTGCCCTGTCAATTATCGAAGCTTCCGGAGCCCCAATCAACCGAAATGAATGAAAGCCCATTTTCCGACGCCGCTACACCGTCCTCTGCCGTGTCGCCGATATGGGAAGCTGACTCAGGCTTGATGGCCTGTTCGGCTAGCAGGTGCTGCCGCATCGTGAAAGATGGGGCCAGGCTCGCCCCGCTCGCCAGCAACGATTCCGTCACCTGTTATCATGCTGAGAGGCGCTTCACCAGCGCCGCCGTGTACTCCTTGGTTGACGCCCAGCCGCCGAGATCGCCGGTACGCACCTGGTCGATGTTGAGTACCTGATCGACGGCGGTGCGGACGCGATCGCCGAGATCGCTGCGCTCGACGTGATCGAGCATCATGGCTGCGGCCAGCAGCAGCGCCGTCGGATTGGCGATGCCCTTGCCGGCGATGTCCGGCGCCGAGCCATGCACCGCCTCGAAAATTGCCGCGTCCTCGCCGATGTTGGCGCCTGGCGCCATGCCGAGGCCACCGACCAGGCCGGCGATTTCATCGGAGAGAATGTCGCCGAACAAGTTGGTGGTCACCAGCACGTCGAACTGCCAAGGATTCATCACCAGCTTCATGGCGCAGGCATCGACGATGATTTCCTCGAAGACGATGCGGCCCTTGTAGTCGGCTTCGTACATTTCCCGGGCGGTTTCGAGAAAGATGCCGGTCAGCGCCTTCATGATGTTGGCCTTGTGCACCACGGTGACCTTCTTGCGCCCCAGCCGCAGCGCATATTCGAAGGCGAAGCGACAGATGCGCCGACAGCCCTGCCGCGTATTCACTCCGGTTGACATGCCGACCGCATGGGGATCGCCATCGATCGGGATGAAGTGTTCGTAGCCCATGTAGAGGCCTTCGTTGTTCTCGCGCACCAGCACCAGATCGATGTTGTCGTAACGGCCGCCGGGGATGATGGTCTTGCCCGGACGCAGGTTGGCGTAGAGCTTGAATTCTTCGCGCAGGCGCACGTTCGACGAGCGATAGCCGCCGGCCACCGGTGTTTCCAGCGGCCCCTTCAGCGCCAGCCGGGTGTGGCGAATGCTCTCGACGCAGGCGGGCGGCAGCGGGTCGCCACAGGCGACGACGCCACCCAAACCGGCTACCTGCCGGTCCCAAACGAATGGCGCGCCGATTGCGTCGAGCACGGCAAGGGTCGCCTCGGTAATTTCCGGGCCGACGCCGTCACCTGGAATCAGGGTGGCGGGAATGATGACCTTCTGCGTTGCAGGCATGACGACAACTCCTTGGGCATTGATTGTTGAGATGGATCGCGCCTCGGCGCAATCGTCGCTGCCGGGTCGGCGTCAAACCTTGCCGAGAAAATCTCCCTTGCCGATCTCGACGCCGCCGTGGCGGAGGATCGCGTATGCCGTCGTCACATGAAAATAGAAATTGGGCAGGGCGTAGCCGACCAGGTATTCAGTGCCGCCAAAAGTGAGCGTATTGCCGCGCATGGTGAGGGTCACCGTACGCTCGTCCGCGCCCTCGAACTGGATGGCGCTGAACGTTTCGAGATAGGCGATGGTCTTGGCGATGCGGGCGATCAATTCGGCGAACGTCGTTTCCGTATCCTCGTATTTCGGCGGTTCCAGGCCAGCCAGGCGCGCGGCTGCACCCTTTGCATGATCGGTGGCGATCTGCACCTGTTTCGACAAGGGCAGCATATCGGGAAAGAGTCGGCCGGCAACCAGCACCGCCGGGTCGATCTTGCGCTGCTCGGCATGGGCGGAGGCCTTTTCGAGAATGCTCCGGAGGTTGGTCAACTGGCGACTGAAGACCGGCACAGACGCGGCGTACATGGAGAGCTTCATGGGGATTTTCCTCTGCGGGTGATCGGGTTTTCGATTATAGGCGCCCGTCCCGATACAGGCTGCCGGGATAAGCGCAGCCGGGTGCAAACGAAAGTGTTGGACGGAGCCGCTACGCGGAGAAGAACCAATTGGCCGCTGCACGAATTATTGTGTGATCTCACGCCCTC
>CAISUK010000404.1 GCA_903888645.1 uncultured Pseudomonadota bacterium
AGCGGCATCAGCAGCAGATAGGTGGCGCACATGGCGACGGTGCTCCAGAACACCACCTTGTCGGCGTGGCGGCTGAGCAGGAACAGTTCTTCGCTTTGACTGGCTGGCATGGTCGTTCTCCGTTGTGGTAACGGAGCACAGTCTGCCAGCCTAAAGGCTCATGGCGTGAGCCTGTCGATTTCTTCAGGCAGCGCCTGCAATTCTGACGCCTGGGCTTCGGGCGCTTGCAGGGCACGCGGGACCACGTCGACCGGCGTCATGGCGCGAATTTCCTTGTCTTCGGCGGCAACGCGTAGATCGCGGAACTTGCGCGCCGACACCAGCACCCGGGTTTCCAGCGAGCCGACCGATTTGTTGTAGGCGCCGACGGCGTTGCCGAGATGCTTGCCGACGTCGCCGAGGTGGTCGGCGACCACGGCAATGCGTTCGTAGAGCTCCTTGCCCAGGGCGCTGATCTGCTGCGCATTTTCGGCCAGCGCTTCCTGTTGCCAGCCGTAAGCGACGGCGCGCAGCAGAGCGATCAGCGTGGTCGGCGTGGCCAGGATGACCTTTTGCTCGACACCGTATTCGATCAGGTCGGGCGCCGCTTCCAGCGCCGCGCTGTAGAAGGTTTCACCGGGCAAAAAGAGAACGACGAAATCCGGCGAGGGCTGGAATTGTTCCCAGTAGGATTTGCGGCCGAGCTTGGTGAGGTGGTCCTTGACCTGGCGGGCATGGTCGAGCAATTTGCGCCGCCGCTCGCCATCGTCAGACGTTTCCAGCGCATCGAGGTAGGCGGCCAGCGGCGCCTTGGCGTCGACCACGATGTTCTTGCCGCCGGGCAGGCGGATCACCATGTCCGGCCGCAGCCGGCCTTCCTCCGTGTCGGTGCTTTCTTGCTCGTGGAAATCGCAGTGGTCGAGCATGCCGGCCATTTCGACGACCCGCTTCAACTGCATTTCGCCCCAGCGGCCGCGCGTCTGCGGTGCGCGCAGCGCCTTGCCCAGGTTGGCGGTTTCCGACTTGAGCTGGCCCGGCCCTTCGGCCAGCGCCTTGACCTGCTCGGTGAGCGTCGCGTAGGCGTCGATACGCGATTTTTCGACGCCCTGGATTTGCAATTCGAACTTTTCCAGGCTGGTTTTTACCGGCGCCACCAGTTCGACGATGGCCTGCTGGCGCTTCTCCAGATCGCCGCGGGCGCCTTCCTGATACTGCGCCAGGGTCGCCTTGGCTAACTGCACGAACGACTGGTTGTTCTGTTGCAGCGCCTCGGCGGAAAGCGCCTTGAAGGCGTTTGACAATGATTGCCGCGCCTCCTCCAGCACGGCCAGTTTTTCCTTGGCGGCGGCGCGATCACGATCCAGCGCCGTGGCCAACTCGGCTTCGCGGACACGCAACCGCGTCACTTCGGATTGGAGTGTCTGCTCGACTGTGCGCGCCGCGGCGATACGTCGGGCCAAGAAAGACCAGGTCAGGGCGGCACCGGCAAGGCCACTAAGCAGGGCGGCAAACAAGGTGGCAAGCAGGCTGGATTCCATCAGTTGCGACCAGGAGAAAATGTCGCCGCAATTATCGCATTGAGGGAGCGACTGGTCAGCGAATGGACGGTGATTTCTGGATTCCGTTCTGCAACGGAATGACGAGCCAACCAGCCGTCGTCCCGGCGCAGGCCGGGACCCAGTGAGGCGCCGCGGACCAGTGTGTCGTGGTATCGGGATTCCAGCCTACGCGGCGATGACGTTCAAATAGGTTGCAAAGTATACTCAACTGCGCGCGGCAGTCGCATCGGCGAGTCTGACCAGCTCGAAGACGGAATCGACGCCGGTCTTGTACATGATGCGCGCCTTGTGTATCTCCACGGTGCGATGGCTGATGGCCAGGCGCCGCGCCACTTCCTTGTTCGCCAGCCCCTCGGCAACCAGCGCCAGGACTTCGCGCTCGCGGTCGGTCAGCAAGGCCATGCGTGCCGCCGCTGTCAGGGCGATATGGTCTTGCGACATCAACCGATCGCACTCGCCCAGGGCATTGCGCACGCTTTCCAGCAGTGTGGCGGCGGCGACCGGCTTGGTCAGAAAATCGAGGGCACCGGCCTTGATGGCGCGCACGCTCTGCGGGATGTCGCCGTGACCGGTAAGGATGATGACTGGCGGCACATTGCCGCGACGCGCCAGTTCCGCGTGCAAGGTCATGCCATCCATGCCCGGCATGCGGATGTCGACGACGCAGCAGCTGCGCCGGCGCGACTGCGAATGTTCCGATGTCAGAAAAGCCTCGGCACTGGCAAACGCTTCGACCACGAAATCTTCCTGCTCGAGCAGGAGCGTCAGCGAATCCCGCACAGCGGCATCGTCATCGATCAGATGGACCACTGCGTCGCGGTTCATTGGGCAAAGGGTACGGTAAAGTGAAACGCGGCGCCCGTTTTCGCTTCCAGGTCCGCCCAGAGCTTGCCGCCGTGCGTTTCGACCAGCGCCCGACTGATCGACAGCCCGAGCCCGATGCCTTCGCTCTTGGTCGTGAAGAATGGCTCGAAAATGCGCCGCGCCGTCGCCGCATCGAGGCCCGGCCCATTGTCCTGTACCGTCACATGGGCCATTTTCGATTCCGCCACGGTGCGCACCGTAATGGTAATGGCAGCCGTCGCGATGCCGGCATCGCGCATGGCATCGACGCTATTGTGAAGCAGGTTGAGCACCACTTTTTCCAGTTGCAGACGATTGGCCAAGACCGGTTTGAGGCGAGGTTCCAGCTTGATCACCGGGTGAAAGCCGCCGTAGCCGGAGTCTGCGGCGGCAGCGACCGCATTGCCGACCACCTCGTTGAGGTCGACCGGCGCTGGCGAAGCCGACCCCTTGTGCAGAAAATCGAGAAGCTCCTGCAGGGTCTTGCCGGCGCGCTGCGCCTGGGCCACGGCGCCTTCGAGGGCACGCTCGAATTTGTCGGGGCTCTTCAGGCCACGGCGCAGCATGCGCAAGGCGGCCTCGCTGTAGGCCGATATCGACACCAGCGGCTGATTGAGCTCGTGCGCGATCGCTGCCGCCGTATGCGCAGCCACCTGCTGATTGACGAGCAGATCCATTTGGCTGCGGCGTTCCTGACGCTTCTGTTCGATCTGCTTTTGATCGGACACATCGCGCAGCGCGCCGACAAAGCGAACGGCATGTCCCGCCGCAAAAATCGCCCGGCCATTGGCGGCCACCTGGCGCACCCGGCGGTCGAGGCGATTGATCACCCGATATTCGGCACTGTATTCGCCGCTGCCGCCGGGGTCGAAGGCGCGATCGAGCGCTGCACTCACCGCTGCCCGGTCATCGGGATGCACACCATTGATGAAGGTGTCGAAATCAACACGCTCGTCCAGGCCGACGCCCCAGATTTCACGGAACTGCTCGTCCCACTCGCTCCGCTCATTGACAATATCGATGTCGAAGATTCCGATGCCAGCGGTACTCTTGGCCAGCCGCGACCGCTGCAGAGCGTCCATTGCCTGGCGGAACTCGGTGACGTCTTCCTTGACCGCCACATAATGGGTAACGCTGCCGTCCGTTTGGCGCACCGGAGAAATGGTCGCCACTTCGAGATATTCGCTACCATCCTTGCGCCGGTTGATGAATTCTCCATGCCAGGATTTTCCGGCAGCGAGCGCCGCCCAGAGTTCCTCGAAACTTTTTATTGGCGTCCGGCCGGAATGGAGCAATCGCGGGTTCTGGCCAAGAACCTCGGCAGCCGAATATCCGGAAACGCTGCTGAAGGCGCGGTTGACGTAAACGATCTTTCCGCTCAGGTCGGTAATGATGACGCTGACCGGGCTTTGCGCGACCGCCATGGAGAGCTGGTTGAACTCGCTTTCGACATGACGCCGCGCTGTGATATCGGTTAGTGCAAGGCGCAACTGGTCGCCCGAATCGCCATGCCGGCTGCGCAGGAAAACAAGACTGGCGGTCAGCGCCTTGCCATCGCTGCGCTTTAGCGAAAGCTCGCAGGAGCGTTGCTCGTCATGGCGCAAGGCGTAATGAAAATGCTTGTACCAGCCGTCCTGCTGATCGACTGCGATGAAGTGCGTAAAACTGCCATCGAGAACATCTTTGCGGTTGACGCCGAGCATCGCTGCACCAGTCAGGTTGATGTCGGCGATCAGGCCGGTATCGGTCAGCGTCAGGTAACCCACCGGTGCAAAGTCATATAGATCCACATACTTGTCGTGGGACTCCTGCAGCGCCAGCTGGGTCTGTCGCAGATTCTCATTTTGCATCTCCAGTTCGATCTGATGCACCTGCAGTTCGTGCAGCAGTTGGTCGCTGCGCTGCGGCGGCGGCTCGATGCGTGGGGCATTGGCCAGCGCCGCTTCGGCGGCATCGCGCAGCTGCGCCGTGGGTGGCGAAAGAAGCGAATTTTTCGAGCCCATCGACTTCCTCCTGATCCGCTGAATCATGTTAAGCGCAGCGCCTTTTTCCGCGGCGCCCTCTCGCCAAATTCACACAAAATTGGCAATGCTTCGGGCGCTCTGAAACGGCACCGTAAGGCATCGGGCCGGCCAAGTCAATTCGCTCCGAAAAGCCCATAAACACTGCTTCAGCACAATAAGGGCGAGCCCTTATTCTCTTTGGCTTAAGGCGCACCCCTTACGCGCATGCCCGTATTCAAAGCGACGCCAACTGCAAGTAAATTGGGGTTGTTGGCGGCAGCTGGCAACCTTTAGCAAAACGGGCAACAACGAGCAATAGCGGGGGATTTCCGACGACGCTGCAGCACATTGTGTCTCCCGACCCCGCAGCCGTGTTTTTCGCGGCGTGGTTCGCGGTGTGGTTGAGTCGGCGTCGCCAACGCCCTGATGCCAAAATCAAAGGAGAGGTAGCATGAAATCGAACGTGTCAAAGCGCCAGAGTATTAGCCCGGTCGTCAGCAACGTCATCGCTCTTGCCAGCCCGTTCGTGGACGCCAGGCACCGCCACCATCAGATCGCCATCGCTGCTTATTACAAGGCCGAAAATCGCGACTTCGCGCCCGGTCTGGATGTTGCAGACTGGCTGGAGGCCGAGGCGGCGTTTGACCAGCGGCACGGGCAATGACCATGTCGACAATTTCTGCGCAGTCGGCTGCGGCAAGAGATATTTCCGGCGGCGCGCCTGCGTTGGCGACGGCCGCCGACGAAGATGCCGCCGTAGCGTTGACGCTGAACAGTCGCGGCACCATCCGCGATTGCAGCGGCAACAGCGAAACCCTCTTCAATTCCATTCACCCGACATAATTAGAAGTTCCGATACAAATGCCATCCACTTGGAGATCGCCCGTGCCCAGCCCGCCTACCCCTCAACAGAATCATCTGCTCGCCGCCTTGCCAGCAGATGAGTACGTGCGCCTGCTGCCCCATCTGGAGCTGGTGCCGTTGCCGCTCGGTCAGGTGGTCAGCGAATCTGCTGCGCATCTGCGTTATGTCTTTTTCCCGACGACCGCCATTATTTCCCGTCTCTGCGTCATGGAAAATGGCGAGACCACCGAAGTCAGCATGGTCGGCAACGAGGGCATCATCGGCATCGCCCTGTTCATGGGTGGAGAATCCGCAGCCATCCGCGCTGTGGTGCAGTGCGCCGGCTATGCCTACCGCTTGAAAGAGCAGCGGCTCTCGCAGGAATTCAGTCGCTGCGGCGAGCTGCAACATCTGCTGCTCTGTTACACCCAGGCCTCGCTGACCCAAATCGCGCAGACAGCAGTATGCAACAGACATCACGCGTTGGACCAGCAGCTGTGCCGCTGGCTGCTGC
>CAISUK010000405.1 GCA_903888645.1 uncultured Pseudomonadota bacterium
GACCCCAATCGTCCGACGGGCTGGAATAACATTGTTTTCCCCAATGTCGGCATGACGCATGTGCTCTGGCAACTACAGGGCGAGCAGGTGCTAGGTGAAGACCACAAGCTGACACTGGTCAAACCCGGTACACTGAAACCGGAAGAGTACGATGCGCTTGTTGCCGATCTGGTTGGCTACCTGGATTACATGGGCGAACCAGTCGGCGTGTTTAGAAAGCGGCTTGGCCTGATCGTCCTGCTTGCCTTGGGAGCGCTGTTCGGTCTGACCTACGCCCTCAAGCGCGAGTACTGGAAAGACGTCCATTAACCAACAATATTTACACTCCGCACATGATGCTGCATATGGGGCACCGTGAAGTCACCTCACCGTTCGTTCGTCGCGTGGTGCGTGATGCGGAGTATTCCTGGGGTACCAGCACCATGATGAACCTGTACTCGGGCACGACCTGTCCGTTCAGCCATCGTTGCCGAATCGTTCTCTACGAAAAGCAGATGGACTTTCAGGTGATCGATGTCGATCTTTTCAATAAACCTGAAGACATTGCCGTCATCAACCCCTACAACCGCGTACCGGTGCTGGTTGATCGCGATCTCGTACTCTACGAGTCGAATATCATCAACGAGTATATCGACGAGCGGTTTCCGCATCCGCAATTGATGCCGCCCGATCCGATCATGCGTGCGCGTGCCCGGCAGCTGTTATTCACGATGGAGCACGAGTTGTTCAGCCACATCGATGCGCTGGAAAAGAGCGCCAAGCTGGCCGACAAGTCGCGGCTGCATGTGCGCGATCGATTGACCGAACTCGCCTCCATGTTCACCAAGCAAAAGCATATGCTCGGCGAGGAGTTTTCCATGCTCGATGTCGCCATTGCGCCGCTGCTGTGGCGGCTCGATCACTACGGCATCGAATTGCCGAAGACCGCGGCGCCATTGATGAAATATGCGGAGCGCGTATTTTCCCGGCAAGGCTTTATCGACGCCCTGACGCCGTCGGAAAAGGTGATGCGCCGCTAGGCGTGTAAACGCGGCGGAGGTGGCTTTCCCCGCTCTTCTGTTCTGCGATCATGACGCCCTCGACCAAACCCTATCTTGTCCGGGCCATTTACGAATGGTGCGTCGACAACGGTTTTTCGCCCTATCTCGCCGTTACCGTCGATGCCCGCACGCGGGTACCACGTTCCTACGTCAAGGACGGCCAGATCGTTCTCAACATCGGTTCCGAAGCGTCGAACGGCCTCACCATCGGCAATGACGATATTCGTTTTCAGGCGCGATTCAATGGCATGGCCCAGTCGCTCCTTATCCCCATGGATCGGGTTTCCGCCATCTATGCGCGTGAAAACGGCCAGGGCATGGCGTTCGAAGTTGAAGCCGCGCTGTCCGGTGACGCTCAGGAATCCGCATTCGTTGGAGGCGAGTCGGCTGGTGGACAAACTGACCAGGATAATGGCGCCGGTGAGACACCGACGCCACCAACCGGTCGGCCGCATCTGACGCGAGTCAAGTAGTCGCCCAGATCACCTTGTGCTGGAGGCCATGGCAAGCCGGCTGGAGGAATCGCAGCTCCGGCCTCGCGCAGAACGGAGCCTGAATCTCTCGATTCGCTGCACCCATCAAGCAAACGCGCGGCCCATTGCGAACAACGCAGCAAAGCAGAATCGGCATCCTGACTCAACCCTGCGGTTTTTTTGTCTTCGCAGCATAGGCCGGTTTAGCTGCAGCGAATTTCTTCTCGCCGCGGAACGGCGCCTTGCCGGGCTCGGCGCGATAGGGTGGCTTGCCGGCCTTGACTTCGGTGCTCCACTTGCCTGGTGGCGGACGCTCCTTTTCCCACTTCGGTTTCGGCCGCTGTGCGACCGCTACTTCGCCCTCGCCGACCGCCGCCAGGCGGATGTTCAGTGCAATCTGTCGGACCCGCGTTCGCTTCAGCGTCGCCAGCACGTCATCGGGTAGCGGCGGCAGTTCGACCGTACTGTAGTCGTCGAATAAATTGATTTGCCCGATCTGGCGGCCCTCGATGCCGCCTTCGTTGGCGATGGCACCGACGATATCTTTTGGCGTCGCTCCCTGGTTGCGGCCCAACTCGATCCGATAACGCTGCAGCGCACCTTCGGAGAAAGAGCGACGGCGGGCAAGGATTTCATCGCGATTTTCGCGCGGCGGCTTGTCCCGCGCCGCGCCAGATTCCGGCGCCGTTTCACGACGATATTCGCGACGATATTCGTGCGGTAACTCGGGTCGCGATTCCTGCCGAGCCTCAGGGCGGGCGGCGCGCGGTGAAGGCTCTGCCCGGTGGGCCGAAGGATCGAGCTGCAGTGGCTTTTCCCGCTGGGCCATGAAGGCCAAGCCCGCCGCCAATTGCCGGCCGCTGAAATCGCCCTCCTCTTCCATCTGCCGCACCACGTCGAAGAAGAAGTCCAGCTTCTCGTTTTCCAGCACGTCGAGCACCTGCTGCTTGAACTGGGCGACACGGCGATCCGCCACGGCCTCGCGGGTCGGTAGCGCAATGGTATCGATTGGTTGCCGGGTGGCGCGCTCGATGGCGCGCAGCATGCGGATCTCGCGCGGTTCGACGAACAGGATGGCATTGCCGGTGCGCCCGGCGCGTCCGGTGCGCCCGATGCGATGGACATACGATTCGGTGTCGTAGGGTACGTCGTAATTGATGACGTGGCTGATGCGCGCCACGTCGATGCCCCGCGCCGCCACATCGGTGGCAACGACGATGTCCAGACTGCCGCCCTTGAAACGCTCGATGACCTGCTCACGCAATCCCTGCGTCATATCGCCGTTGAGCGCGGCAACCGAATAGCCACGCGCCTCCAGCTTGTCGGCCAGTTCCACAGTGGCGGTCTTGGTGCGGACGAAGACCAGCGCCGCGTCGAAATTTTCCTCGACTTCGAGGATGCGCGTCAGCGCGTCCAGCTTGTCAAAAGCGCGTACCTGCAAGTAGCGCTGACGGATCGCCGCCACCGTGGTGGTGGCGTTGCGGATCTTCACCTCCTGCGGCTCGCGCAGGTGGCGGTGGGCGACACGGCGGATGACATCCGGCATCGTCGCCGAGAAAAGCGCCGTCTGGCGCGTCGCCGGCGTGTGCTCGAGTATCCATTCGACATCGTCGATGAAACCCATGCGCAACATCTCGTCGGCCTCGTCGAGCACCAGCGCCTTGAGGCTGCCCAAGGCCAGGCTTTTGCGCTCAAGGTGATCCATGACCCGCCCCGGTGTGCCGACGATGACGTGCACGCCGCGGCTCAACTGGCGCAGTTGCACCACCATGCTCTGCCCGCCATAAATGGGCAGGACATGGAAATCTCGCAAGTATTTTGCATATTTCTGGAATGCTTCCGCGACCGGGATAGCCAACTCGCGCGTCGGCGTCAGCACCA
>CAISUK010000406.1 GCA_903888645.1 uncultured Pseudomonadota bacterium
CCATCGGCACCGTGGGCGGGACGCCCGAGACGGTGGCCCGCTACCGCGCCATCGGCTACGACTTCGTGGCCGTGGCCTCCGACCTGGGCCTGCTGATGCGCGCGGCACAGGCGGCAGCGCAGGCCCTGCGGGCCATCGACGGCGGTGCAACCGCGCCGGCCCCCGCAAAGCCGCAAGGCGGGTACTGATGGCCGAGGTCGCGCTGCGCAGCGTGACCAAGCGCTACGGCGCGGTCGAGGTCATCCACGGCATCGACCTGGACATCCGCCATGGCGAGTTCGCCGTCTTCGTCGGGCCTTCGGGCTGCGGCAAGAGCACGCTTCTGCGCATGATCGCGGGCCTGGAGGAGATCACGGCGGGCGAGATCCGCATCGACGGCCGCATCGTCAACCACCTGCCTCCCCGCGACCGGGAGATCGCGATGGTCTTTCAGGACTATGCCCTGTATCCACACAAGAGCGTCTTTGACAACCTGGCATTCAGCTTGAAGCTGCGCAAGTTGCCGAAGGAAGACATTGAAGAGCGGGTTCGCGCTGCTGCCGGCATCCTGAAGATCGAACATCTGCTTGACCGCAAGCCTCGCGCACTCTCCGGGGGCCAGCGCCAGCGCGTAGCAATGGGTCGCGCCATCGTACGCCAGCCAAAGCTTTTCCTGTTCGACGAGCCCTTGTCGAATCTGGATGCGCTGCTGCGATCCGAGATGCGCGCCGAAATCAAGAAGCTTCACCAGCGCATCGGCAAGACCACGATCTATGTCACGCACGATCAGGTCGAAGCAATGACTTTGGCCGAACGCATCGTCGTCCTTTCCGGCGGCAATATCATGCAGGTGGGTACGCCCGACGACATCTACAATCGCCCGGCATCGAAATTCGTGGCCGGATTTACCGGCTCGCCGCCCATGAATTTTCTGCCGGCGCGCATAGCGGCAAGCCCAGTTGCGTTGGAGATCTTGCTTGGTGATGGCTCGGCGAGGCTTGCTGCCTCACTGGCTCGCGCCGGAGCCTACGCAGTCTTTGCCAACCGGAACGTGGAATTTGGCATTCGTCCCGAAGACTTGGCGATGCGACGTGTCGGTGCAAATGACGTGTCGTTGCCGGCGCAGGTCGTTGTGGTCGAGCCGCTGGGTGCGGAAACCCTGGCGACGTTGCAGTGCGGTGCCGGCGAGATGATCTGCCGGCTCCCGCCCAATGAGGCGCCTGCCGCTGGAGAAAATATTTCAATCTGGGTAAATATGGACAAGTTTCATCTGTTCGACTCAGCCAGCGGCAGCGTTCTGCGTGCGAACTAGGCAGCCGATGCCCGCGAGCAGCGCATCGATGAATCTGTCGCAGCGTCGAACGGCGCAGCTATTCGTCGCGGCATTGCTATGGACCGTTTTTTCGGTGAGCGCGGCCACACCAACCGCTCTGAAGGTCTATGTAGGCGGTCAGCAGCGGCCGGACATCATGCGCGAGCTATTTGCGCAATATATGGCGGCTCACCCCGATGTCAGCGTGTCGCTTGAAGTCGGCGGCGCGACTTCGGATTTGCATCAAAAATACCTGAACATGGTCCTGACGGCGGGCGACAGTTCGCTTGACGTTTTCCTCATCGATGTCATTCGCCCAGCGCAATTCGCCGCGGCGGGCTGGGCCGAACCATTGAACGATTATCTGGGCGCGAATCTTGAGCCAGTCATGTCGCGCTATTTGCCGGCCTATCGCACGGCGAGCACAATCAACAACCGTGTGGTGGCGCTGCCAGCGCTAGCCGATGCCCTGTTTCTCTATTACCGGAAGGATCTGCTGACGAAGTACGGTATCAAGCCGCCCACGACCTGGCCAGAACTGGCACTTGCCGCCAGGAAGATTCAGCAAGGCGAAAGGAATGCCGATTTGCAAGGCCTGAGTTTTCAGGCCAAATCGATCGAGGGGGCGGTATGCACATTTTTGCTGCCGTACTGGAGCCAGGGCGGCGAATTGCTCGACGACGGAAAGATGTCGTTCGACCGGCCAAAAGCAGAGGCCGGATTGCGCATGTGGCTGGACATGGTCAATCAAGGAGTCACAAAACCCAATGTGGCCGAGGTCGGAACAGACGACACCAGAAAGGAGTTTCAGGCGGGCAAGGTCATTTTTGCGGTGAATTGGGGCTACGCCTGGAATCACTTTGCCGGTGGGGCAAGCAGCGCCGTAAAAGGCAAGGTGGGTGTGGTCAAACTACCAGCAATGCCGGGTGGCAAGTCTGTATCGTGCATGGGTGGCTGGGATTGGGCGGTTTCCGCGTTCTCGAAGAACAAGGCAGCGGCCGTGGCTCTGGTGCGCTGGCTGTCGAGTCCGGAAGTATCCAGGCAGCTAGCGATCAAGGCGTCATTTCACCCGGTGTTTGAATCCGTTTACAGAGATCCCGAGGTGGTGGCAGCGGTACCTTGGTTCGCCGATGCGCTGTCAGTGATTGAGAGTGCACGACCGCGTCCGGTGACACCCATGTACCGCGCGGTATCGGATGCGCTGCGCATCAATACCAATACCGTCATGGCCGGTGTGAAAACGCCAGAGGCAGCGCTTGCCGAAATCGAGATTCGCCTGGCAAGGGCCATGCGCTAGGATCGTGCACAAGCGACGTCTGATCGACCGGTTCCTCGACCCTAGCGAAACGCACTTGGGATGGGCACTGGTATTGCCGGCGATTGTGCTAATTCTGATAATCGTCGCCTATCCAGTGACCAACCTGATCGTAAACAGTTTCTACGACATCCGACTTTCCCGCGGATTGCCGGTTCGGTTTATTGGCCTGGAGAACTATGTTGCCGCTTTGAACGATCCGATGTTCTGGCGTGCGCTGAAAAATACCTTAGTCATCACTCTTGTCACAGTTCCGGGCGCGCTGATGGTCGGCTTGGGATTGGCGATGCTCGCCAATCTTCCATTCAAACGACGCGGCTTGATTCGCCTGGCCCTGCTGTTACCGTGGGCCCTGCCGCTCGCTTTCGTCGGCCTGATCTTCGCGTGGTTCTTCCACAGCGAGTACGGCATTGTTAACGACTTCATCCGCCGCATCGCCTTGTTGCTGCCCTCGCTCAACCTCAAGCCACAAGTCTGGTTCAATTCGCCGAGCCAGACGATGGTAGCGATTTGCGTCGCTACCATCTGGAAGACATCGTCGTTTATGGCACTGATCATCCTGGCGGGACTGCAGACCGTACCCGCGTCGCTCTATGAAGCGGCGGAAGTGGATGGCGCCTCGAAATGGACGCAGTTCATGGAGATCACCCTGCCCTTGCTCGTGCCTTCGATACTTGTTGCTCTGATTTTCCGCACGCTAACAGCGATTCAATCTTTCGAAATCCCATTCAGCATGCCTGGGCCGGGAGAAGAACTACAAACCCTGGCGATGTATATCCAGCTCAATACGGTCGACTATCTTGATCTGGGTTACGGATCGGCGTTGGCGGTATTCATGTTCGCGCTTTCGATGGCGACTACCTTCGTCTATTTGCGCTATGTGCGAGGAGAAAAGGCGTGACCGGATTGCTCTCGTCGGTTCGCATGCGCTGGTTAGCCGCGATTATCGTGGTTGCCAACGGCGCCTTTCCGGCCTTGTGGATAGTGCTCACGTCTTTCAAGAGCGAAGCAGAACTGACGCAAAAGCCGATTACGTATTGGCCGCAGAATGCCACACTGGCCAATTACATCGCCGCTTTCAGGGATCAGCCTTTGCCGGTCTATCTGCTCAACAGCGCCGTGATTGCCACCATTTCCACGATTGTGAGCCTGTTTGTCAGTGCGTTGGCCGCTTATGCGCTCGCTCGTCTCAGGATGAAATATCGCGATTTCATTCTGACGGGAATCATCGCCGTATCAATGTTTCCGCTCGTGACATTAATGGTGCCGCTATTTGAAATCATGCGCGGACTCAATTTACTGAACAGTTACTGGGCGCTGGTGTTGCCCTACACGGTGTTGAATTTGCCAATCTGCACGCTGATGCTCGTCAGTTTCTTTCAGGATATTCCGCGCGACATCGAAAATGCCGCAATGCTCGATGGCTGCACCCGCCTCGGCTCGTTGTGGCGCATGGTCGTTCCGCTGGCGGCGCCCGGGGTGTTCACCGCCGGCATCATCGCCTTCGTCAATGCATGGGATGAATTTCTATTGTCGATGTCGCTAAATGCAGCAACGCAATATCGAACGCTGCCAGTTGGCATTCAGATGTACCAAGGCGAGTGGGCGTTTCCGTGGCACATCATTTCTGCTGCCCTGGTGATTGCCATGGTGCCAATCATCATCGTTGTGCTGTTGTTTCAGGACCGTGTGGTCAGTGGAATCACATCCGGCGGGTTGAAGGGTTAGATTGCCGTTTCACGTGGTGGTGCGTGATAGCGCTGTGCCAGGGCAGATTTTCTTGTGGTTTGAATAGCAGAGGGAGCTTGCATTGCCAGGAGAAGCATTCGATCAAGCCGGGTATTCTCGGTTTCACGAGGTTTGCCTGATGAGCGCTAATTCGCAGGAAGCGCTCTTTCAAGTTGACGATGTTGTGATGCGCGTATCAGCGCACATGCCGGATGTACTCCGCCTCACCCTCGGCGAGTCGCTGCTGCCAGATTACGGACTACTGCAATCGACAAGTACCGAAGTGAGCTTGACCGTGGCGAAAAGCGAAGGTGGTTGGAGCGTCACGGCTGGCGATCTGACAATTGAAATCAGCACCGCGCCGCTTCGGATTGCGTTGTCGCGCAACGGTGCACTTCTGATTGCATCCATTACCGACCAGCATTTCCGCGGCCACTCCCGAGTACCGGCATTTGCTCGTCGCCAGCAAGAGACGCCGCAAGGTACGAAAACAATGTGGTGTGCGGCGTTCGCTTTGACGAGCGATGCCGCCATGTATGGTTTCGGCGAGAAGTTCGGTCCCCTTAACAAACGCGGGCAACTGGTGCGCGGCAGCAACGAGGATGCGCTTGGCGTAAACACGGAACTCTCGTACAAGAACATTCCATTTTGCTGGAGTTCCGATGGCTGGGGGCTGTTCGCCCATACGCCTGGACTCGTGAGACACGGCGTAGGCTTTCCACAGTGGTCGCATCGTACTTATATCCTGGAAGTCGAGGACGACGCGCTGGATCTGTTCTTGTTTGCTGGGGAGCCGGCGACCATTATTGATCGTTACACCGTGCTCACCGGCCGCGCGAAGATTCCGCCCTTGTGGAGCTTTGGCATGTGGTTGTCGAGCGCTTATTACAAGACTCCCCAGGACGCCATCGAAACTGCCGCCGAATTGCGCAAACGCAAAGTACCGTGCGATGTAATTACCCTTGATGGTCGCGCCGCCTGGGAAGTCCGCACGCGCTTCGCGTTCGAATGGGACAAGAGCCGCTTCGACGATCCCAAGACAACGCTCGCCGCGCTGAAATCATACGACCTGAAAGTCTGCGTTTGGGAGTATCCGTATGTCTCGATTTACAGCCCTTTGTTCGAGAAACTCGCATCCAAGGGCTGGTTACTCAAGGACGCGCAAGGTGCTGCCTACGTGTTCGAATGGGTGAAGGATCCGAGTGACAATCCATTCGGCAGCGTGCTGACGCCGTTGCCACCATCCGGCATTCTCGATTTCACCCATCCTGAAGCCGCAGGGTTCTGGGCCGATAGTCACACCAAGTTATTCGATGACGGCGTCGATGTGATCAAGACCGATTTCGGTGAACAGGTGGAAGATGGAATGATCGCGCACAACGGCGATCGCGGGCAGCGATTGCATAACGTGTACTCACTTCTCTACAACGCTTGCGTGTTTGACGCGACCCAGCGGTACAACAATGAGCATCAACGCGGCGCAGCGATGGTTTGGGGGCGCGACGGATTTATTGGCAGCCAGCGTTTCCCGATTCAATGGGGCGGTGACCCGCAAACTGACTGGGAAGGCATGGCGGCAAGCATTCGTGGCGGACTAGGCTACGGCATGAGCGGCGTGCCTTACTACGCTAGCGATGTGGGCGGCTTTTACGGGGCACAGCAGCCCGATAGCGAACTCTATCTGCGCTGGACAGCCAATGGAATATTCTGTTCGCATTTCCGCTTTCACGGCATCGGCAAGCGCGAACCTTGGGCGTTTGGCGACGCCGCCGAAGCGATTGCGAAGAAATTGCTTGCATTTCGCTACCAACTTATCCCGTATATCGTGGGTGCCGCGCAGCAGGCAGCGAGGTCGGGCCTGCCGCTAATGCGGGCCATGCCCCTGGCCTTCCCAAGGGACAGGTTGGCGCGCGGATTCGAGGGTCAATACCTTTTTGGCGATGCGCTGCTGGTGGCGCCGATCATTCGTCCAGGCGGCACTGTCGAAGTCTATTTCCCTGACGGTCAAGCCTGGTATGACCTGGATACAGGAGAGCGTATCGAAGGTGGTCAGGTGCGCTGCGTAGCAAAAACATTAGACCAACTTCCGGCATGGGGGCGAGAGGGGCATGTCCTCTGCCTCGGTCGCGCAGTCATGCATACCGGAGAAATCGATGTTGTGGCACCCATTGAAGAAGTTCGTATCTTCAATGTCCCTACGCATCAACCGTGCGTCTTAGGTGAATGTGTGAAATTGGTAATTCAGGATGGATCGGCGATGTTGACTGGCATTAGATTTGAGCAGGTCGTTCTATCAGTTGGGGTCAGGGCAGTCGCCGCCGCAAACCATGTACGCATTGAGCTTGAATAGGAATGGAAGCCACGCTGGAAAGCCACGAAGTCAAGTTGGTTCTTGATGCGCGCGCGCAGTTGGGGGAATGTCCATTGTGGAGCGCCGCCGAGCAAAAACTTTACTGGGTGGATATCTCCGGTTGCAGTGTCAACCGATTCGATCCTGCGACTGGCAACAACCAGTCCTGGCTGATGCCCTGCGAGCCTGGTTGCATTGGTGTTGCGGCGAGTGGTGGCTTGGTTGCTGCGTTGCGTGATGGATTCTATCGGTTCTATCCAGATGCCGACCGGCTTGAGAAAATTGCCGATGCACCCTACGACACGGCCAACATGCGCTTCAACGATGGCCGCTGCGATGCCGTCGGCCGCTTCTGGGCCGGTGCCATGTACGAACCGCGCACGGCAGAAGCGGCGGCAATGTTTTGCCTGGAACGTGGCAAGACAAGGACAGGCTGGGGTCCAGAACATGGCCTGGGCGTAAAAGTTAGCAACGGTCTAGCCTTCAGCGCGGATGGGACATTGGCGTATCAGTCGGACACACCCAATCATGTGATCTATCGGTTTGCGTTTCACGAGGAAACGGGCAACATCGGAGCGCGGACCGAATTTGCACGACGACTTGCCGATACTTACTCCGCAAATTATGGCGGCCGTCCGGATGGCGCAGCAATCGACATCGAAGGTAATTACTGGAGTGCGCAATACGAGGGTGGCTGCATCCTGCGTTACTCGCCGCAGGGGGATATTACTCGCAGCATTCGCCTACCAGTTAAGCGACCGACCATGGTTGCTTTCGGTGGCCAGACCATGAGTACGTTATATATCACCACAGCAAGAGAAGGCGCATCGCCAGCCGAGTTGGCAGCCAACGATCGCGCCGGTGGTTTGTTCGCCTGTGAAGTCGATGTGCCCGGGCGTGCCGAACCGTTCTATATCGATTGATCGAGTCTGGGAGAGCGTGGCGATATGACTCAATATCCGAGTTTGACTGATCGTGTGGTATTCATCTCAGGTGGTGGTTCCGGAATCGGTGCCAGCCTGGTCGAGCACTTTGCGCTACAGGGAGCACATGTCGCATTTTGCGACATCGATAGCGCTTCCAGCCAGGCACTGGTTGCACGGCTGTCAGTGACCTGCAAGTTCGCGCCGCACGCAAGCATTTGCGACGTGCGAGACATCAAGAAATATCAGGCACTTCTTGCGGATATTGAAGCTGATCTTGGGGCAATTCGGGTACTGGTCAATAACGCCGGTAACGACACGCGCCATACTTTGGCAGAACTGACCCCCGAGTATTGGGATAACTGCATCGCAGTCAACCTGAAGCATCAGGTGTTCGCCATTCAGCAAGTTGCGAGAGGCATGGCGGCTACGGGCGGCGGCTCGATAATCAACCTTGGCTCGGTCTCGTGGATGCGCGGACGTGCCAATCTGGTTGGGTACACCGCTTCAAAGGCAGCTATTTCGGGCTTGTCGCGGACGCTGGCGCGAGAGCTCGGCGAGCAGAATATCCGCGTCAACACCCTCGTGCCCGGCGCGGTTGTTACTGAACGCCAACAGGCGCTTTGGCACGGCACCGCGGAAGACAAGAAGTTCATTGAATGGCAATGTTTGAAATATCGGCTCGATCCTTCGCACGTCGCACGCACAGCGTTGTTTCTCGCTGCCGACGACTCCAACGGCATTACCGGGCAAAACATCATTGTCGACGCGGGCCTGGCGCAGGTATCGGTCGCCGGCTAGCAGGAGGAATGCCAAGCATACGTTTGCATCGACTCTGACATATCGTTATTAGTATTTCAGATTTGGCTTCGCTTGGCTCATCACTAGAATGGCTCCCTGTTCGAAATTCAATAAGCTTTCAGGGAGATAAAAATGACTAGCCGATTCACGAGGCGCGACCTCGGAGCCCTTTCCTTGCTGGCCAGCGGTTTGGTCAATGTAGCCGTGGCAGCCGATGCACCGCCGGCACAACTTGAAACCGTAATCGTGACGGGTACCCGCGAAGCCGGCCGCAAGGCCCGCGACAGCGCCACGCCGATCGACGTGATACAAGCCGAGGACCTTCTCGCCACTGGACAATCCAATCTGCTCGACGCGCTGAAGAACATCATTCCTTCGGTCAATTCGCCGGCG